>NZ_JBFAOF010000450.1:0-5610 GCF_040675125.1 Spirillospora sp. NPDC049652
TGCCGTTCGACACCGAGGAGGAGGCCATCGCGATCGCCAACGACTCGTCCTACGGGCTGGCGGCCGGGGTGTGGACGAGCGTCGCCACTGTGCGGGCGCTGCGGGCGGGCGAGGAGGCGTCCCGGCTCGGCGCGGCGCGGCAGGCCGCCGCGCGGCCCGACGGCGAGCCGCCCCGGTCTCCCGCCGTCGCGACCGTCGAGCTGCTGCGCGGCGCGGTCGAGAAGGGCGCCCGCGTCTGGATCGGCTACCTCGACCAGCAGGGCCAGGCGTCCAGCCGCATCGTCGAGCCGATCCGGGTGGAGGGCGGTTTCCTGACCGGCTATGACGCGACCCGCGCCGCCGTCCACCGGTTCGCCCTGCACCGCATCACCGGCGTCACCGAACTCGATCCCGAATAATTCGGTTGCCGCCCGGTCCTTTCTCCGGGCAAGGTGTTCTCCATACGGCGACGACGGCCCGAAAGGAGGGCTCCGGAAATGCATAGACCGCGACCCGAGCCCACGGGCTGCAGAAAAGCCGCCCCCAGACGCGCGCCCGGTGCGTAGGCAGCGGTTACTTCCGCTCATAACGGGGAGGTCGCAGGTTCGATTCCTGCCCGTCCGACTCGCCGGACGGTAGCTCAGTGGCCAGAGCACCTTTACCGCCGCCGCCCAGATCTCGGGCGCGCTCCCTTTTGCCCCCTCCCGATGCGCAGGTAGGAGCTACTTCGGCACGTTGGCGGCCATCAAGCCGGCCGTGACGTGAGGCTCCGGCCGACCCGGCCTCGGGAGGGGCTTTTCTTTCCGCCTCTCAGGAGGTCCCACCATGTCGAAGTTCAACCGCGGCCGCGTCACCGGCGCGCTCAGTCCCGTGAAAAGCCTTTCCCGCCCGACCGGCCGTAACCACGAGGGCGCGCCGGCATTCGCTCGGGACGCCAAAAGCGAGCTCTTCGTTTTCGCGGTCTCCAACATGGTCGGTGAGAACTCCTTCTACGAGCGGGCGGACCACCGCGACACCCGCTTCCGCGACCTGGTCTGGACGGTCGCCGTGGACGACCCGGACTGGCTGGCCCGCATGGTCGGCTGGCTCCGCGACACCGCCGGGATGCGCTCGGCGAGCGTCGTGGCGGCCGCCGAGGGCGTCGCCGCCCGCCGCGCCGCGGACGCGCCGGGCGGGAGCCGCGCGCTCGTCCGGGCCGCCCTGCGCCGCGCCGACGAGCCCGGTGAACTGCTGGCGTACTGGCAGTCCCGGTACGGCCGCGCGCTGCCGCAGCCGGTCAAGCGCGGCGTCGCGGACGCCGTCCGCGCCCTCTACACCGAGCGGTCGCTGATCAAGTACGACACCGGGACCGTGCGCTTCGCGGACGTCCTGGAGCTCACCCACCCGCGCGCCGCCGACGCACGCCAGGGCGACCTGTTCCGCCACGCGATCGACCGCCGCCACGGGCACGACGGCGCCGTCCCCGAGTCGCTGTCCATGCTGCGCGCCCGCGCGGACCTGCTCGCGCTGCCGCACGGCGAGCGCCGAGCGCTGCTGGACCGTCCGGACGCCGCCGCCGTCCTGGCCGCCGCCGGGATGACCTGGGAGTCCCTCGCGGGCTGGCTCGGCGGACCGCTCACCGCCGAGTCCTGGGAGAAGATCATCCCGTCGATGGGCTACTTCGCGCTGCTCCGCAACCTGCGCAACTTCGACAAGGCGGGCGTCTCCGACGAGGTGGCCGAGCGGGTCGCGGCCCGCCTCACCGATCCGGACCAGGTCGCGCGGTCCCGTGTGCTCCCCATGCGGTTCCTGGCCGCGCACCGTGCCGCGAGCTCGCTGCGCTGGGCGTGGCCGCTGGAGCGGGCCCTGGACGCGTCGCTGGCGAACGTCCCGGCCCTGTCCGGCCGGACGCTGATCCTCGTCGACCGCTCGGGCTCGATGTTCGGCCGGTTGTCGGCGCGCTCGGACCTCACCGCGGCGGACGCGGCGGCGGTCTTCGGGACGGCGCTCGCGCTGCGGGCGGAGCGGGCCGACCTCGTCCAGTTCGGCAGCGGCCACGAGCGCGTCCCGTGCGGACGCGGCGCCTCCGTGCTCAAGGTCGTCCAGCGGTTCCGGAACCTCGGCGGTACGGAGACGGCCGCCGCCCTCCGGCGCCACTACCGCGGGCACGACCGCGTCGTGATCGTCACCGACGAGCAGGCCTGGGGCGGCGACCCGACCTCGGTGATCCCGGCCCACGCCCCCGTCTACACCTGGAACCTGGTCGGCTACCGGTACGGGCACGCCACGTCCGGCACCGCGACCCGGCACACCTTCGCGGGCCTGTCGGACGCCGCTTTCGGGATGATCCCCCTCATCGAGTCGGGCCGCACCGCCGCCTGGCCGTTCTGACCGCCCGCCCCGGGAGTGTCCGCTGGATCACAGCGGACACCCCCGGGAAGACGCGAGCGGTGCCGTGACGTTGTGTCCTCGGGGTAACGTGCGCAGACCGTCCCAGCAGCGGACGCGTCCCTCCGCCGCGTCCGCCCGCCGACCCCGTCCTACCCGCCGTCCGATGAGCTTTGGGGGCACCGTTCTCGTGACCGATGGGCCGCTGATCGTCCAGTCCGACAAGACCCTCCTGCTGGAGGTCGACCACGAGCTGGCCGACGCCTGCCGGCAGGAGATCGCGCCGTTCGCCGAGCTGGAACGTGCGCCCGAGCACGTCCACACCTACCGGGTGACCCCGCTCGCGCTGTGGAACGCGCGCGCGGCCGGGCACGACGCCGAGCAGGTCGTGGACGCGCTGCTGAAGTACTCCCGCTACCCCGTCCCGCACGCCCTGCTCGTGGACGTCGCCGACACCATGGCCCGCTACGGCCGGCTCCGGCTGGAGAAGGACCCCGTCCACGGCCTGGTGCTCTCCTCGACCGACCGCGCGGTGCTGGAGGAGGTGCTGCGCGCCAAGAAGATCAAGGGCATGGTCGGCGACCGGGTCGGCGACGACGCGGTGGTCGTCCACGCGAGCGAGCGCGGCGCCCTAAAGCAGGCCCTGCTCAAGCTCGGCTGGCCCGCCGAGGACCTCGCCGGCTACGTGGACGGCGAGGCGCACCCCATCCACCTGGACGAGGACGGCTGGGAGCTGCGCCCCTACCAGCGCGAGGCCACCGACGCCTTCTGGCACGGCGGCTCGGGCGTCGTCGTCCTGCCCTGCGGGTCCGGCAAGACCACCGTCGGCGCGGCCGCGATGGCCAAGGCCAAGGCCACCACGCTGATCCTGGTCACCAACACCGTCTCCGCGCACCAGTGGAAGCAGGAGCTGCTGCGCCGCACCACCCTCACCGAGGACGAGATCGGCGAGTACACCGGCACGAAGAAGGAGATCCGGCCGGTCACCATCGCCACCTACCAGATCATGACGACCCGCCGGAAGGGCGTCTACCCGCACCTGGAGCTGTTCGACGCCCGCGACTGGGGCCTGGTGCTGTACGACGAGGTCCACCTGCTGCCCGCGCCGATCTTCCGGATGACCGCCGACCTGCAGGCCCGGCGGCGGCTCGGCCTCACCGCCACCCTCGTCCGCGAGGACAACCGCGAGGGCGACGTGTTCTCGCTGATCGGCCCCAAGCGGTACGACGCCCCGTGGCGCGACATGGAGTCGCAGGGCTGGATCGCCCCCGCCGACTGCGTCGAGGTCCGCGTCACCCTCACCGACTCCGAGCGTCTCGCCTACGCGACCGCCGAGCCGGAGGAGCGCTACCGCTTCTGCGCGACCACCGACACCAAGACCCGCCTTGTGGAGGCGCTGGTCAAGCGGCACGCGGGCGAGCAGCTCCTGGTCATCGGCCAGTACATCGACCAGCTGGACGAGCTGGGCGAACTGCTCGGCGCGCCGGTCATCAAGGGCGAGACGCGGGTGAAGGAACGCGAGCGGCTGTTCGACGCCTTCCGCTCCGGCGAGCAGAACGTCCTGGTCGTGTCGAAGGTCGCGAACTTCTCCATCGACCTGCCCGAGGCGACGGTCGCCGTCCAGGTGTCCGGCGCGTACGGCTCCCGGCAGGAGGAGGCGCAGCGGCTCGGACGGCTCCTGCGGCCCAAGGCGTCCGGCGCGGGCGCCCGCTTCTACGCCGTCGTCGCCCGCGACACCCTCGACCAGGACTACGCGGCCCACCGGCAGCGCTTCCTCGCCGAGCAGGGATACGCCTACCGCATCGTCGACGCGGACGCCGTTCTGTCAGGCGACGACATTTAAGGTCATCTTTTCACCACGCCGCTTTTCGCATTTCGAGGAAAGCTCCCGGACGACTCGACATCGTTCCTGATGATCGCGAGCATGGGCGCGCTCTCGTCGTCGTTCGGGAGGAGCGCCCATGCCACCCGTCTCCGGCCGTCGCCGCGGCGGCCGTCGCCTGCTGTGCGCGCGTCGCGGCGTCGCCCATGCCGCGGTCGCCCTCACCTGCACCAGCTCGTTCCTGATCTCCGTGGACGGCCGGGCGTGGGCGTCCCTCATCGAGGACGGCTCCAGGGGAACGCCTATCGCGGCGGTGAACGAGGTCACCGAGTCGGTCGAGTTCTACCCGCCCCCGAGACCGGGCAGGGCATGGAAACCGGTGAGACGCTGGCGTCCGGTGGCGAACTGGGGCGGCGGGGTGGACGTGAAACTCCGGCCCGGCGGACCGTACGGCGGCCGCGTTCTCGCCGTCGCCGACGGCGTCTCCGGGTATGTCGGCGTCTACACCTATCCGGCACTGACCCGGAAATGGTCGGCCCACGTGGGCCGGGGCCGCTCGGCCAACCTCCACGGCGTCGAATTCCTGCCGGACGGCAACGTCGCGATCGCCAACGCGACCGGCCCGCACGGCGGAAGCGTCAAGATCCTCGCTCGTAAGGGCGCCAGGGTCCTGGCCGAGCGGGCCTTCCCGGGCGCGCACGAGGTCCTCTACGACCCGTCCCTGCGCGTCCTGTGGGCCATCGGCAACGCCAGACTGACCCGCTTCCGCTACCGCGCCGGCCGGCTCGGCACCGAGGTCGACTACAAGCTGCCGCGGTCGTCGGCCCACGCCGCGTGGAAGAACTTCCCCGCCTACGGTCACGACGTCCAGCCCGTGTACGGCCGCAAGGACCGTCTCTGGATCGCGACGAACGGCGGCATCACCCAGTTTTCCAAGACGGCCTGGAGGCGCTGCAGGACCGTCCGTACTGCGGTGAAGTGGCCGCGTCCGGGCATGGACGGGGCCGGCTTCCGCTACTGCAACGACTTCCCGGGCGCCGCCACCATCAACGGAGGCAATGCGACCCCGGATCGGCGGCGCAGCTTCCGCCGCATGCCGAAGGCGATCGGCAACGAGCCGATCTCCGGCCGCGTCCTGCTGACCTTTCCGTCCCCGGCCCGGGGCTACCACAACTGGACGACGCCGTACGTGACGCTCTACAGCCGTCCCGGCTGGGCTCCGGTGCGCTTCAGTCCGAGCATGAGAAGAACCGCGTACTACCGAGCCCGCTGGCTCGTGGCGGCCTACCAATAGCCGCAGAGGCGATTCAAAAAGCCCCGTAAATAGAAGTAGGGCCCGCCACAATCGTGGCGGGCCCTACCCAATATAAGTCCGGCGGCGTCCTACTCTCCCACACAGTCTCCCATGCAGTACCATCGGCGCTGAGGGGCTTAACTACCGG
>NZ_JBFAOF010000451.1:0-5604 GCF_040675125.1 Spirillospora sp. NPDC049652
GGGACTCACGCTCGGGACAGTGCGCTGGGCGTCGGTTCCGGCCGCCACCGACCGGCCGGAGGACCCGCGCGCCTCGCTCCGCCGCGACCTCGGGCTGACCGCGCTGGTGGCGGCGGGGCTCACGGCCGCCGCCGCGGCCGGCTCGCTCGCCGTGGCGCTCGGTCCCGCCGGTCCGGCCGCGAAGGGCGCCGTGGCGCTGGCGCAGGCCTGGTTCGTGCTCGCGTTCGTCCCGCTGGTCTCCGCCGGGCTCGCGGCCACGCTGACCAGCGCGGGCGGCGGGTACGCGCTCGCGTTGGCCGTGCTCGCCGCGCGCGGACGGCTCCCGTGGCGGTGCATGGCGTGGCTGGACGAGGCGTACCGGTCCGCGCTGCTGCGCCGGGTCGGGCCCGCGTTCCAGTTCCGGCACGCCGAACTCCAGGACCGGCTCGCCGCGACGCCCGCCCGGCCGTCCCCCTGACCCGGAGTGGACCTGGAACAGCGGAACGGGCCGCCCCCGTGCTGGGGACGGCCCGTCCGTGGTGCGGTGCCGCACGGTGCAGTGCGGCACAGTGCGGTGTGGTCACCGCGCGCCCGGCTACTTGCGCAGCAGGTTGCGCAGGACGTACTGCATGATGCCGCCGTTGCGGTAGTAGTCGGCCTCACCGGGGGTGTCGATCCGGACGACGGCCTGGAACTCCTTGCCGTCGGCCTTCACGGTCACCTCGCGCGGGGTCTCGCCCTCGTTGAGCTTCTCCACGCCGGTGATCTCGAAGGTCTCGGTGCCGGTCAGGCCCAGGGACGCGGCGGACTCGCCGTCCTTGAACTGCAGCGGCAGCACGCCCATGCCGATCAGGTTCGAGCGGTGGATGCGCTCGTAGGACTCGGCGATGACGGCGCGGACGCCGAGCAGCGCGGTGCCCTTGGCCGCCCAGTCGCGGGACGAGCCGGAGCCGTACTCCTTGCCCGCGATGACGACGAGCGGGATGCCCTGCGCCGCGTAGTTCTGGGCGGCGTCGTAGATGAACGCCTGCGGCGCGCCCTCCTGGGTGAAGTCGCGGGTGTAGCCGCCCTCCACGCCGTCCAGGAGCTGGTTGCGCAGCCGGATGTTGGCGAACGTGCCGCGGATCATGACCTCGTGGTTGCCGCGGCGCGAGCCGTAGCTGTTGAAGTCGCGGACCGCGACGCCGTTCTGCTCCAGGTACTGCGCGGCCGGGGTGCCGACCTTGATCGAGCCCGCCGGGGAGATGTGGTCGGTGGTGACCGAGTCGGCGAGCTTGGCCAGCACGCGGGCGCCGGTGATGTCGGTGACCGGGGCCGGGTCCATCTCCATGCCGTCGAAGTACGGCGCCTTGCGGACGTAGGTGGAGTCGGCGTCCCACTCGAAGGTGCCGCCGGTCGGGATGTCCAGGCCGCGCCAGCGCTCGTCGCCCTCGAAGACGTCGGCGTAGGTGCGCAGGTACATCTCCTGCCCGATGGACGACTCGACGATCTCGGCGACCTCGTCGCTGGACGGCCAGATGTCCTTGAGGAAGACCGGGTTGCCCTCGGCGTCCTCGGCGATCGCGTCGTTGAGGATGTCGATGTCCATCGTGCCCGCGAGCGCGTAGGCGATGACCAGCGGCGGCGAGGCCAGGTAGTTCATCTTCACGTCGGGGCTGATGCGGCCCTCGAAGTTGCGGTTGCCGGACAGCACCGCGGTGACCGCGAGGTCGTTGTCGTTGATCGCCTTGGAGATCTCCGGCTGCAGCGGGCCGGTGTTGCCGATGCAGGTGGTGCAGCCGTAGCCGACCAGGTTGTAGCCGATCTTGTCGAGGTACGGGGACAGGCCCGCGCGCTCGAGGTAGTCGGTGACGGCCTGGGAGCCGGGGGCGAGCGAGGTCTTGACCCACGGCTTGCGGGTCAGGCCCTTCTCGACCGCCTTCTTGGCCAGCAGGCCCGCGGCCACCATCACGTACGGGTTGGACGTGTTGGTGCAGGAGGTGATCGCCGCGACCGCGACGACGCCGTGGTCGATCGTGAACTCGCCGCCGTCGTCCATCTTCACGACGGTCGGGCGGTGCGGGCGGTCGCCGTTGGCGACCTCGGCCGGGGCGTCGGACGCCGGGAAGGACTCCATGCCCGCCTCGTCGCCGGCGTGCACGTAGTTCTGCACGTCGCGGCGCCAGGTCTCCTTGGCGGCCGACAGGGAGATGCGGTCCTGCGGGCGCTTCGGGCCGGCCAGCGACGGGACGACCGTCGACAGGTCGAGCTCGAGGTACTCGGAGAACTCCGGCTCGACCGACGGGTCGAGCCACATGCCCTGCTCCTTGGCGTACGCCTCGACCAGGGCGATCTGCTCCTCGGAGCGGCCGGTCAGGCGCAGGTAGGACAGGGTCTGCTCGTCGATCGGGAAGATCGCGCAGGTGGAGCCGAACTCGGGGCTCATGTTGCCGATGGTGGCGCGGTTGGCCAGCGGCAGCTCCCCCACGCCCTCGCCGTAGAACTCCACGAACTTGCCGACGACGCCGTGCTTGCGCAGCATCTCGGTGACGGTGAGCACCAGGTCGGTGGCGGTGGTGCCGGCCGGGAGCTGGCCGGTCAGCTTGAAGCCGACGACCCGCGGGATCAGCATGGAGATCGGCTGGCCGAGCATCGCGGCCTCGGCCTCGATGCCGCCGACGCCCCAGCCGAGGACGCCGATGCCGTTCTCCATCGTGGTGTGCGAGTCGGTGCCGACGCAGGTGTCGGGGTAGGCGACGCCGTCGTTGTCGAACACCACGCGGGCCAGGTGCTCGATGTTCACCTGGTGCACGATGCCGGTGCCCGGCGGGACGACCTTGAACTGGTCGAACGCGGTCTGGCCCCAGCGCAGGAACTGGTAGCGCTCCTTGTTGCGCTCGTACTCGACCTGGACGTTGCGCTCGAACGCCTCGGGGGTGCCGAAGTAGTCGACGATGACCGAGTGGTCGATGACCATCTCGGCCGGCGCGAGCGGGTTGATGCGGGTCGGGTCGCCGCCGAGGTCGCGCACGGCCTCGCGCATGGTCGCCAGGTCCACCACGCAGGGCACGCCGGTGAAGTCCTGCATGATCACGCGGGCCGGGGTGAACTGGATCTCGTGGCTCGGCTGGGCCTTGCTGTCCCAGCCCGCCAGGGTGCGGACGTGGTCGGCGGTGACGTTCGCGCCGTCCTCGGTGCGCAGCAGGTTCTCCAGCAGCACCTTCAGGCTGTACGGGAGACGGGCCGAGCCCTCGACGGCGTCCAGCCGGTAGATCTCGTAAGACTTCTCGCCAACCCTCAGCTCGCTGCGGGCGCCGAAGCTGTTCGCGGACACGGACTCCTCCTCCGTCACCGCCGCGCGTCCGGTCCGGGACGCGACTGCGCGGCGAAATCACTGTTCGTCATCTGGGGCGGGCCCGTCCCGCCGGCAGCGGCCGGTCGTGGAGTGCGACCCAGGGCCGGTTCGGGCCGGCGGACGGGGTCACTCGCCCCACACAGAATCCTGCCGCACCCGGATACCTGCTCGGGACCTGGCCCCGCCTAACTTCCGCCGATTTTCTCTCGACATCAAGCTATCTGGAATTTATCTCGATATCAACATACCTCCTGGAGGACACCGCTCGGGAACCGTCCTGGACCGCCGAACGTCTTCGATATATCGTTGTCGTATCGCGAGAGGTCAAAGAGATCTCTCAGAAGGCGGTGGTGAAGATGGGATGGGGACACGGCTTCCGAGCGCACGGCGGACGGGGACCCGGCTTCGGGGGCGGCGCGTTCGGCGGGGGTCCGTTCGGCGGGCCGTTCGGCGACCCCCGGTCCTGGGCGAACGCCGGCCTCTGGGGCGGGCAGGGCCCGTTCGGCCCGGGCGGCCCGCCGTGGCGGCGCGGCGGACGGGGCGGCCCGGGCGGACGGGCCCGCAAGGGCGACGTGCGCGCCGCGATCCTCGCGCTGCTCGCCGAGCGGCCGCGCAACGGCTACCAGGTCATCCAGGAGATCGCCGAGCGCAGCGACGGCGCGTGGCGGCCCAGCCCCGGCGCGGTCTACCCCGCGCTGCAGCAGCTCGCCGACGAGGGCCTGGTCGCGTCCGACGAGGACGCGGGCCGCCGCGTCTACCGGCTCACCGACGAGGGCCGCGCCTACACCGAGGCCCACGCCGACGAGCTGAACGAGCCGTGGGCGCGGATGGCCCCCGAGTTCCCCGAGGGCGTCCCGGACCTGTTCAAGGCCATCGCGGGCACCGGCGCGGCCGCCGTCGAGGTGCTGCGCT
The DNA here is from genome assembly GCF_040675125.1 of Spirillospora sp. NPDC049652. Classification (NCBI taxonomy): domain Bacteria; kingdom Bacillati; phylum Actinomycetota; class Actinomycetes; order Streptosporangiales; family Thermomonosporaceae; genus Spirillospora; species Spirillospora sp. NPDC049652. The sequence continues at coordinate 4,226 of NZ_JBFAOF010000451.1, forward strand.
CCGGCACCCCGGACGGCGTCGGCCGGGCCGTGGAGATCCTCACCGAGGCCCGCCGCGACCTGTACCGCATCCTGGCCGAGGACGCCCCCGAGGCGGACGGCCCGTCGGAGGCGGGCCACTCCGAGGCGGGCGGCCCGCCGGAGACGGGTCACTCGGAGGCGGGCGGCCCGTCGGGAACGGGCGGCCGGTCCGAGTCGGGCGGCCGGTCCGAGGGCGAGGAGGGCCGGTGACCGACTCCGCGCGGCATGGCGGCCCCGACAGCCGCAACGGACTGCGGATCGGCGACGCCGAGCGCGACGCCGTCGCGCTCGCGCTGCACGAGCACTACGCGGCGGGCCGTCTCGAACACGGCGAACTGGACGAGCGGCTCGACGCGGCCCTGGCCGCCAAGACCCTCGGCGACCTGCGCGCCGTCGTCCGCGACCTGCCGGAGCCGAACGGGCTCCCCGCCCCCGCGCGAGAGCCCGGCACGGCCCACGACGAAGCCGGCGCGCACGGGCGTGGGCGACACGGCCACCACGGTCTTCACCCGCACAGACACGGGTACGGGCTGCACGGCCCGTGGCGGTCCCACGGGCACGGCCCGGCACCCGCATGGGGACCAGGGCATCCGGCCATGTGGGCGGGTGCGGGGCATCCGGCGTGGCGCGGCCGCCACCGGCGGCGCGCGATCTTCCCTGTGCTCGCCGTGCTGTTCGCGGTGGTGGTGTTCAGCTCGGGCGCGGGCACGGCGCTGCTGGCCGTCTTCCACGTCGTGGTGATCCTGTGGATCGTGCGGGCGCTGGCCCTGCTCGTCCACACGCGGCGGCGCCGCAGGGCGCTGCGCTGACGCACTGCGCTGACGCCCTACAACCCCCGGGAGGCCCGGGAGCGGTCGTCCCCGGGGTGGTATCGCGGCCTCCCCGTCCTCACCCCCATGAGACGGGGAGGCCGCGAGCTCTGGGTCAGGACGCCGGGGCGGCGGCCTGCTTCGCGAGGGACTCGATCCGGTCCCAGTCGCCCGCGCGGACGGCGTCCGCCGGGGTGAGCCAGCTCCCGCCGACGCAGCCGACGTTCGGCAGCGCCAGGTAGCGCGGGGCCGACTCGGGCGTGATGCCGCCGGTCGGGCAGAACCGGATCTGCGGCAGCGGCCCGCCGAGCGCCTTCAGGTAGGGCACGCCCCCGGCGGCCTCGGCGGGGAAGAACTTCATCGCCGTGATCCCCTGCTCCAGCAGCGCCATCGCCTCGGACGCGCTGGACACGCCGGGCAGGAACGGCAGCCCGGTCGCGGTCATGGCGTCCCGCAGCGCGGGCGTGCAGCCGGGGCTGACCAGGAACTCCGCGCCCGCCGCGCGCGCCCGCTCGGCGTCGGACGGCGCGACGACCGTGCCCGCGCCGAC
>NZ_JBFAOF010000452.1:0-5602 GCF_040675125.1 Spirillospora sp. NPDC049652
CGGGCCCGGACGCGAACCGTCGGCGTAGGGGCGGCCGAGCGCGGCGGTGCAGCCGTCGACCGTGCCGTCGACCAGCAGCTTGACTCCGGTGACGCGCAGCCACGGGGAGGCGTGCTCCTCGGCGAGCCGGGCGGCCCGCGCGACGGCCGCGACCGGGTCGTCGTGCTTGCGGATCACCCAGTGGCCGACCAGGCGGGCGGTCAGCGTGCCGGCGCGTTCGGCGCGGACCATGGCGGCCAGGTCGTCCTCGTCCAGGCCCATGTCGACGGCGGCGGTCACACCCGCCCGGCCGTAGCCGCGCAGGGCGTCGGCGAGGAAGGCGTCCCGGTCGGCGTCGGTGGTCGCCTCCTCGATGAACGGCCAGACCAGCTGATGCATGGCCGTCTCGTCCACGTAGCCGGTCGGCTCCCCGGTCGCCGGATCCCGGGCGATCGAGCCGCCCGGCGGATCGGGCGTGGCGGCGTCGATCCCGAGCACGGCCAGGGCCGCGCTGTTGAGCCAGATGGAGTGGAAGTCGAACGCCTGCGCGTAGGCAGGCCGGTCGGGCGCCACGGCGTCCAGCATCTGGCGGGTGGGCCGCCCACCGGGAACCTCGGAGTGCTGCCACCCGTAGGCGCGCACCCAGTCCGACCCGGGATTGGCGGCGGCCCACTCGCCCACCCGCCGCTGGATCTCCCCGAGCCCCCCGGCCCCGGTCAGATCCGCCTGGCGCTCCACCTCTCCCGTCGCCAGCACATGAGCGTGCGCGTCGACGAATCCGGGCAGCACCAGCGCCCCGCTGAGATCGACCTCGACGGCCCCGGCTCCGCCGAGGCGCCGCGCCGTCCCGACATCGCCGACGTACCCGATCCGGCCGTCATCGGCGACCAGCAACGCCTCGGCCCATCGCCTCCGATCGGCCGTGAACACCTTCGCACCCAAGAACAGCTGCGGCATGGCTGGGGGACCTCCGTTCCACTGAGGCGCACATCACACCAGCTGACATTCTCAATGTCAATGGCCCTGACATTCCTCCTGATCCGCCTCTTCATCCAGCCTCTGACCAGCGCTCTCTTCCGTGAGGCTCATCTCGGAGCCTGTCCGTGAGGAGCCCGCGGGTGGCATGCGGTCGTCCGGCCGCCGGGCCCGGGCGCGCACGCGAGGGCCGGTCTCGCGGCAAGGAGGGCTGGAGGGACCAATACGCCTCCGCGTGACCGAACGCACTTGCGCGCTTGCATAGTTCGGCGCCGACCGGGCAGGTGGAGGTGCGTACGGCGACTTGGAGGGAGGAATCATGGGTTTCCTCGACAAACTTAAGAACAAGGCGCAGCAGGGCAAGGGGCGTGGCAAGGAGGCGGCCGGCCGGGCTGCCGACGATCCCTACCTGGAGGCCGAGGGACGCAAGGACCGTGCGTCCGGCGGTGTGAAGCAGGTGGGCGAAAAGGCCAAGGACGCCGCTCGCGAGATCCGCAGGAGCACCGAGAAGTGAGTCCGCACAGTGGCCGGAACCTCTGACGCGTCCCGGCCACTGGACGAAGTCCATTCCCCAGTGCTCTCCGTCCTCCGTCGATCGAGATTGATCGACATCGCTTGAGCGCCCAGGTCAGGGGTTGGGAGACGAATTCCCGCCGTGTCCTGACGAGGCAACGGGCAGGCTGGAAAGGGCCTCGGAGTACCACTCCGAGGCCCTTTTCCGTGTCCTCGTCCGCTGGGGGTTCGGCCCGTGCTGCCGGTTGGGAATGGCGACGAGCCGGTGTTCGCGCCGGCCGGGGTCTGGGGTCTGTCGGTTCTGCTGTGATCTCCGGGGCCGTCAGGTCATCATGGGCGTTCGGCGGATCCGAGCGTTGGCCGTTGCAGTCGGCGCGTGACTCGTGAGGACGGTCTGGCGGTGGCCCTCCGAACCCGTTCGTGTGCCCGGTCCCGTGCCCTCGGCGCCCTTGTGGCCGCGGTCGTGGCGGTGGGGCCGGCCGCCGTCACCGGCCGCGCCGAAGCCGCGGGTGATCTTCCAGGGCCGGTGGTGTCCAACTATGAGACCGCGACGGGTGCGGTTCTGGGACGTGACGCCGGACAGAGTTCCCCGATTCCGGGGCGGCCCGGTAAGAGCCTGTGGGTTTTCGGCGATACTCCGATCGCGGTCAACGGCTCGGTTTGCGACTGGTGCTTCATTCCCGGTAGCACGGCCGCCGTCAACACCAACACACCGGGCAAGGCGCCGACCGGGCTCAGCGAGTTGCCCACACCGCCTGCCGCGCCGACCCTTCCCAACAGCAATGCGCCGAAGGTCTTCCTGCCGAACCGGACCGATCTGAAACTCCCCGGCGGAGCGGACTGCGGCACCGGTGGTTATTCGGCGTCCTGGGTGTCGGGCGCGACACCGGGGCCCGACATGCCCGTGCGTTACAACGGGGTCTCTTACAACGCCGACAAGCTCATCTTTCTCACCTACGGCACGTTCTGCGTGACGAAGAGCGCAATGATCAATGAGGGGTTCGCCGCGACCTTCTACGATCCGGCCGCCAACGCCTTCATCGCTCCGTCGACCATCTTCGGCCAGGCGCCTGACGGCCGTGAGAGGCCGTGGCAGGAGAACCTCAGCTCGCCGGTCTTCTCCTCGGACGGCTATCTCTACATGTATGCCACCTGCAGCCCGTTCACCTGTTCGGGCGGCGGAAGCACGACCGTCGTCCGGACGCCGGTGGCCGAGTGGAACAGCGGATCGTCCTACCAGTGGGCGGCCTCGGCTTCGCCCACGGGCGGGGTCACCGGCTGGACCAGCGCACCCGCCCAGGCCGTGACCGTCCTGCCGGGGCAGGCGGCGCTCACGCAGGTGGACGTCAAGTCCTATCCGGGGCACGGGCTGATCATGCTCGGTCAGACCGACTTCAACGGCGTGTTCCAGCAGTGGACGGCCGCGTCCCCGGCGGGCCCGTGGAAGGCGGGGGCCTCCGGTCGGCTCGGCGAGTGCGCCACGTACACCCAGAGCTGGTGCTACGCGTTCACGGGCCATCCCGAACTGAGCACCTCGGCCGGGGCGATGGTGTCGTACTTCCGGCCGGACGGCGGCCGCATGCGGATGGACGTCGTCCCCTGGTAGCAGCGGACGACCGCACACCGGGGGCGTTCTTCCGTCGAGGAGAACGCCCCTGGTGTGCAGGTGTCGCGCGGTTTCGCTGAATCTTCCGAGATGGCCTGGCCGAGGGGCTTGGCGTCGGGGGTTCGCTCACCTAGCATGAGCGCAAACATGAGCGAGGCTCATGTTTGAAGCGGTCCGGATGTCGCCATGTCCAGGCGCCCCCCGCCCCCGACTTCACCGTCTGGATGGAGCTAGCGTGATCTTCCACCTCCCCGAGGCCCGGCTCTGGCTGCTGAGCACGCCGGGAACGTCCTACGCGTTCCGGCTGAACGCCGCCGACGTGCCTCAGCACGTCCACTGGGGACGGCGGCTGACGGCCGAGCAGGCCGCCGCGATCGCCGCCGACCTGCCCGACTCGGGACCGGCCTCGGACGATCCGTCCGCTGAGGACGCCGGGGAGGAGTTCGTCGTCGAGGGAGGCCTCCGGTTCGGCGCGCCGTCGCTGACCGTCCGGTTCGAGGACGGCGTCCGGGGGTTCGAGTGGCGGTTCGTCTCCCATGAGATCCGGGACGGCCACCTCACGCTGAGCTTCACGGACAAGGTCCGGGCGCTCGATCTCGAACTGCACTACCGGGTCCGGGACGGCCACGACCAGATCGAACGTTGGGCCGTCCTCACCGCCGGCGAGCCGGTCCAGGTCCTGAGGCTGGACTCCGCCTCCTGGACGTTGCCCGCGCGCGCCGACTACCGGGTCAGCCACGTCGTGGGTGAGTGGGGCAGGGAGTTCCAGCTACGGCGCGAACGGGTGCCGGTCGGCGAGACGGTCTTCACCAGCCGGCTGGGCATCACCGGGCCGAACGAGGGTCCCTGGCTCATGGTCGACGCAGGCGACGCCGGCGAGGAGCACGGAGAGGTCTGGAGCAGCGCGCTGGCCTGGAGCGGCAGCCGCCGCATCACCCTGCGCCGCGACCAGCTCGACCGGACGACGTGGACCGGCGGCTTCGGCCACGAGGGGCTGGTCTGGAGGCTCGCGCCGGGCGAGTCCCTGCAGACCCCCGTCTTCAGCGGCCTGTACGTCCCGGACGGCTTCGGCGGGACGAGCCGCCGCTGGCACTCCTATGTCGAGCAGGAGGTGCTGCCGGCCCGAGCCGCCGAGCGGCCGCTGATCTACAACTCGTGGGAGGCCACCGAGTTCGACATCTCCGAGGAGCAGCAGACCGAGCTGGCCGAGCGCGCGGCGAGCCTCGGCGTCGAGGTGTTCGTGGTGGACGACGCCTGGTTCAGCACCCGCACCGGCGACCACTCCGGTCTCGGCGACTGGTGGCCCAGCCCCGAACGGTTCCCCAAGGGCCTGCGGCCGTTCGCCGATCGGGTCCGCGCACTCGGCATGGGCTTCGGTCTCTGGGTCGAGCCCGAGGCGGTCAACCCCGACAGCGACCTGTACCGCGCCCACCCGGAGTGGATCCTGCATCAGGACGGCCGTCCGCGCACGCAGAGCCGCAACCAGTGCGTCCTCAATTTCGCCCTTCGGGACGTGCGCGAGTGGGCCGTGGAGTGGCTGGTCCGCACGGTCACCGACCTGGACGTGGTCTTCCTCAAGTGGGACATGAACCGGCCGTTCACCGAGGCCGGGCAGCCGGGGTCCGGTGATCCCGACCGGGTCTGGATCGAGCACGTCCGGGGCGTGTACGAGGTGATCGACCGGCTGCGCGCCGCCCGGCCGGAGCTGTACCTGGAGACCTGCGCGGGCGGCGGCGGCCGGGCCGACCTCGGCATCCTCGCCCGCGCCGACCAGGTGTGGACGTCGGACAACACCGACGCAGCAGACCGGATCGCGATCCAGCACGGCTTCTCCCAGATGCTGCCCGCCCGGACGATGGGCGCCTGGGTGACCGACGGCCCCAACGCCTTCACGGCCCGGCCGACGCCGCTGCGCTACCGCTTCCACGTCTCGATGGCGGGTGCGATGGGCATCGGCGGCGATCTGCGGTCGTGGACCGAGGACGACCTCGCGTGGTCCCGGATGCTGGTCGAGCAGTACAAGCGGATCCGCCCGGTCGTGCACGGCGGCGCGCTGTACCGGCTCGGGGACAACGCGCTGCAGTACCTGACCGACGACGAGATCGTGGTGTTCCAGTTCCAGCCCTCCGGGCTGGTCCGCTCCACCGTCCGCACCCGTCTGGCGGGTCTGGAACCGGAGGCCCGTTATCGGGACGAGGCCACCGGGACCGTCCATGACGGGGCCGTCCTGATGAGCCACGGCCTGCCGCCGCTGCCGCCCTTCGACTGGACGAGCGAGCTGGTCCACTTCACGCGGGTGTCCCGGTGACCGTCGCTCCCCCGCGCCTCGACGCGCTCGACGAGCCGACGCGGGACGTCAGCCGCGGTTGGGTGGCCATGTTCGTCCTGGCCAACTTCGGGGTCTTCATCCCGCAGCAGGCGCCGACGATCTTCCTGATGCCGCAGCAGATCGCCGAGATCGACTCGGCCGGGAAGGTCGGCGCGTTCGCCTGGGTCAGCGCGATGGGCGCGGTCTCCGGCATCGTCCTG
>NZ_JBFAOF010000453.1:0-5602 GCF_040675125.1 Spirillospora sp. NPDC049652
GTCGAACGCCGCCTGGCCGCGCTCCACGCTGCGGCACGCGAGCGTGACCGCCGCGCCGTGCCGGGCGAGCTGGAGTGCCGTGTGGTAGCCGAGTCCGCTGTTCGCGCCGGTCACCACCGCGCGCCGGCCCTGGAGATCGGGGATGTCCGCCGCGGTCCAGCCGCCCATCGTGCACCTCCACGTCGGTCTCGATGGGACATCAAGTTAGACGGGGCATCGAATAGCGGCAAGGTGACGCGTGCCACCGCCGCGCCCACCCCCTGCCCCCGCCTCCGGAAACGCGAACGTCCCCGGTGGTCATGGCTCACCCATGGGAACGCCGCCGGCGGGGCGGGGACTCCGCGCCTCCGGCGGCGTGCGAGGACGGGACGGGTCAGCGGGCAGGGCTGGTCAGGCGGCGGGGAGGGTCTTCTCGATGGCGGAGACGACCTCGTCCGACTCGGGCTCGGTCTGCGGGGAGAAGCGGGCGGCGACCGCGCCGTCCGGGGCGATGAGGAACTTCTCGAAGTTCCAGCGGATGTCGCCGGTGTGCCCCTCGGCGTCGGGGGTGTCGACCAGACCCCCATAGAGCGGGTGCCGGTGCTCGCCGTTGACCTCGACCTTCTCGGTCATCGGGAACGTGACGCCGTAGGTGGTGGAGCAGAACTGCTCGATCTCCTCGGCGCTGCCGGGCTCCTGCCCCATGAACTGGTTGCAGGGGACGCCGAGGACGGTGAAGCCGCGCTCGGCGTACCGCTCCTGGAGCCGCTCCAGGCCCGCGTACTGGGGGGTGAGGCCGCACTTGGAGGCGACGTTGACGACAAGGACGGCCTTGCCCCGATACTGCCCGAGGTCCGCGGAGCCACCCCGCAGGCCATCGATTTCCACGTCGAAGACAGTCATGGAGTGATCCTAGGCGCTGGCTCCGACGGGTGCTCCCACCCGCTCGCCCGAGCCGGGAGAGCACCGGTGCCACCGTCGGCGTCCGGTGTCCGCGCGGGCGGTCACGCGGGGACGAGCCGTCGACCCGTCCCGGCCGCACGGCCGCGGCGGGACGGACCGGGCCGTCAGGTGCCGAGCGCGTTCACGAACGAGGAGAGTTGGCCGCCGGCGCGTCCGAGCTGGCTGAACGCGTTGTTGACCACATGGGCCGCCGCGGTGGGTGAACTGAGCAGGTAGAAGATGACAAATGCGATGGCCACGTAGCGGATGTTCTTCTTCATCCCGAACGCCGTCCCTGGTGTAGCGCAGCGACACACTGACCCGATCCAACATGTGCCCGTCTGCGGCTGGCCGCTTAGCGGGATTTTACTGCGACGGGGCCGTCCGCGCCTGCCCACGGATGAGCGAGATTCCTTACCCCGTAGGCGAAACCGTCCCTCACCTGGGGCTGCGCGACGAAACCGGATGCGGAACGCGGCGCGCGGAGACGCCGCCCCGGCCGCATCGGCGCCACCACCTCGAACAAAAAACCCGTACGACTCCCCCGAACCATCCGCGAACCCGCCGGACCACGCCCGGACCACGTCCGACCATGACCATCCGCCCGGACGGGAACACCCGCGCGAAGACGGAGACTCACCCGGACGGCCACCCGGACGCGAACACCCGCCATAAGACGGAAAAGAGCCCCGCGCCCGAGTCGGGCACGGGGCCGGGCGGCCGTCCCCGCCACGGGACGGCGCGGTCGGACCGGTTACGGAATGGCGCTGACGAATTGCGAGAACGACTCCGCGGCGCTGCCGAGACCGCCGAGGGCGCTGTTCACGAGGTTGGCCGCGCCCTCCGGCCGGCTGACGACGTACCAGACCACGAACGCGATCGCGGCCAGCTTGAGATGCTTCTTGTTCACGGCCCCCACCCTCTGCAATGACGCTACTACTCAGAGTAGTGCCCCCGGGTGGACGAGGGTGGATCAACGCAACGTAAAGTCCGCGTCAGTCCCTGAGAGCGTGCGGGGAAAACCGTGTAAACGGACCACCCGCAGGAGACGCGGCCCGGGCCGGCCAGCGGACTGGGGTCGGAAGCGGCAGGACGCGGATCAGGCTGGGAGCGCGAGGGTGGCCGCAGTGGGTCAGCTGCGGCGCCCTTGCTTCCTCAGGTAGTCGATGTAGACCGGACGCAGCGCCCGGCCGAGGTCGCCCTCGTCGGCGTGGGTGGCCTCCTGCAGCAGGGACAGGCTGTGCAGCATGTCGTACTCGGCCCGCTCCTGCTCCCCGAGGGACGCGGCGGCGGCCGGGATGGTCCGCAGCAGGTCCCACAGGAAGCGCAGGTCGCGGTTGTCGCGGGCCTGCTTCACGGCCCGGTCGTGCAGCTCGCTCGTGGGGAGCGAGTCGAGGTCGTCGGCGGCGGCGGCCTTCTCTTCGGACATGCGCCGACTCTACCCACGCGAACGCCGCGCATCCCGCCCGGGCCGACCGGATTCGGCCGAGGGGCGGGACGCGCGGGCGGAACGGGTCACTTGGTGATGACGCTCGGCGGGATCGGCTCGTCCTGCTTGAGCGCGCCGAAGAGCTGCCCGGCGCGGCTGCGGTCCCAGGTGATGTAGGAGCCCGCGGCGGGGCTGCTGCCGGTGCCGCCGATCGGGACGGTCGTGGTGACGCCGCTGCCGCCGGTGACGCCGCGCATGGCCCACATCATCCGGACCAGGTCGTACAGGTGGTCGCCGTTGTCGACGCGGAAGTTGCTGGTGGCGTGCAGCGCGAGCGGGATGCTGTCGAACGGGTTGAGCATGACGCCCGGGCTGGTGGCCTTCTTCATCAGCGCGCCGAAGAACTGCCGCTGGTGCTCGACGCGCTCCAGGTCGGCGCGGGCGAACTTGCGGGTGCGGACGTAGCCGAGCGCTTGGCGGCCGTCGAGCGTCTGGCAGCCGGGCTTCAGGTCCAGGCCCGCCTTCGGGTCCTTCATCCGCTCCTTGACGCAGATGTCGACGCCGCCGATGGCGTCCACGACGCCGACGAACCCGCCGAAGCCGATCTCGGCGTAGTGGTCGACGCGCACGCCGGTCGCCTGCTCGACCGTCCGGACGAGCAGCTTCGGCCCGCCGAACGCGAACGCGGCGTTCAGCTTGTTCGAGGCGTGCCCGGGGATCGGCACGTAGGAGTCGCGCGGGAGGCTGACCAGCGACGTCCCGCCCGAGCCGTAGTGCAGCAGCATCATCGAGTCGGTGCGGCGGCCCTCGGCGTGCCCGGTCGCGAGCTTCCTCTCGTCCGCGCGGCTGAGGCCCTCGCGGCTGTCGGAGCCGACGATCAGCCAGTTGGTGCCGGGGGTGTCGGCGGGCCGGCCCGCGTAGTCGGCGAGGACGTCCTCGCGCTTGAGCCGCGAGTCCAGGTAGAAGTAGCCGCCGACCACCAGCAGGACGAGGACGAGCAGCACCGCGCCCAGCACCTTCGGCCAGCGCCTCCGGCGGCGGCGCGGCGCGTGGCCGTCCGGCGGGCCCGGGGCGTACGGATCCCGAGGCCCGGCGTAGGGGTCGTGCCCCTCGACCGGTGCTCCCTGATGCACGACGCTCCTCCTGTCTCGCGGCCGGCCCTCCGGCCGGCGTCGCTCATGGATGTCGACCCTAGGCGTCCGCCGGTGTGACACGCGTCCCACCGGCGCATGATTCGCGCGGCCGTCCGGTCATCTCACCAAGTGACATGCCCCGGGGGACCGTGGTACCTCCGGCGCATGCCGCCCGATACGGACGGATGACCTATAAGGGACACCCGTCCGTGCTTTCGGTCGGAGTACTTTACACACTCTTGGGACTACAAGTAGTGGCCGTGCCGTTCCTCTGCGCTCCTGCGGCCGGGCGGCGCGACCGGCAGGTCCTCCGGCCTCAGCAGCGCCACCTCGGCGGTCTCCAGGGCCTCCGCGCCCTCCCCGGTGATCCGCTGCGCCTGGCGGGCGATCGCGGCGTCCAGCAGGTTCCGGACGAACCTGGCGTTGCCGAACTCCGGGCCGCGCGGCTGCGCGGCGATCCGGCGGCGGACGGCCCCGGCCAGCCCGTCGGCGAGCCGGAACCCGGCGGCCCCGGCCATCGACTCGAAGATCGCGACCAGCTCGTCCTCGGAGTAGTCGGGGAAGCTCAGCACGCGCGGGAACCGGTCGCGCAGCCCCGGGTTGGACGACAGGAAGCGCTCCATCGGCTCGGCGTACCCGGCGACGATCACGACCAGGTCGGCGCGGTGCTCCTCCATCAGGCGCAGCAGCTCGGCGACCGCCTCGGGGCCGAAGTCGAGCCGGTCTCCCCCGCCCCCGGCGGCGGCGAGGGTGTACGCCTCGTCCACGAACAGCACGCCGCCGAGGGCGCGCTCGACGGCCGCCCGCACGCGCGGCGCGGTCTGCCCGACGTACTCGGCGACCAGGTCGGCGCGGGTGACCTCGACCAGGTGGCCCGACGACAGCAGGCCGAGCCGCGCGTACACCGCCGCGATCAGCCGCGCGACGGTCGTCTTGGCGGTGCCGGGGTTGCCGGTGAACACCATGTGCCGCGCCGGGGCGTTCCCCGCCATCCCGGCGTCGCGGCGCATCGGCTCGGCGCGCGCCTCCGCCGCCAGCGCCTTGACCTCCTCCTTCACCACGTCCAGGCCGACGAGCGCCTCGATCGCGGCGACCGGGTCGCCGGGCAGGGCGTCGCGGGCGGGGCCGAGCGCGTCCGGGACGTCGGCGAGCAGGATCTCGTCCAGCGACTCGGTCTCGTCCACCACGCCGTCGGCGAGGACGCGGCGGCCCTGGAGCGCCACCGCGCGGTCGAGCAGGTCGACCATGAGCCGGGCGTTGCCGAAGCCGCGCTCGCGCTGCGCCGCGCGGACCAGGCGGCCGACCTTGGCGAGGACGCCGTCGGCGAGCGCGAAGCCCGTCTCGGCGGCGCGCTGCGCGAACACCTCCACGAGTTCCTCGTCGGTGAGGTCGGGGAAGCGGACGACGCGCGGGAACGTCGCGGCGAGCTCGGAGTGCGAGCGCAGCAGCCCGTTCAGCTCCGCCTCGGGGCCGGTGAGGACGACGAGCAGGTCGTCCGGGTGGGCGCGGACGGCGGAGAGCAGCACGTCCACGGCCTCGCGCCCGCGCGCGCCCTCGGCGGTCGCGAACACGTGCACGTCCCGGACCAGCAGGACGCCGCCGAGGGCGCGCTCGACGGCGGCCCGGACGTTCGCGGCGGTCTCCCCCGGGAACTCCCCGACCAGGTCGGTCCGGTCGGTCTCCACGAGCGCGCCGGTGGACAGCGTGCCGAGGTCGGCGTACATGCGGCCGAGGGCGTGCGCGACGCGGGTCTTGCCGGTGCCCGGGTTGCCGGTGAACACCAGGTGCCGGGGACGGGCGGCGACGGGCATCCCGGCCTCGCGCCGCAGCCGCTCCGCGCGCGCCTCGGCCACCAGGGCCTCCACCTCGCGCTTCACCGGGTCGATGCCGACGCACGAGGCCAGCTCGGCGGACGGGTCGGCGGGAACGGCCGCGCCCGTGGAGACGAGCCGGGACGGCAGGTCCGCCGGCAGGAGCTCGATCTCGTCGTCGCCCGGTCCGGCCGTCCCGCCGGAGATCCGGGCGCGGGCCGCCGATACCGCCTCGGCGGCCAGGTGGTCGGCCAGGCGCGCGCCGCGCAGGTTCCCGCGCGGCGGCGTGCGGGTCAGCAGGACGCCCG
>NZ_JBFAOF010000454.1:0-5585 GCF_040675125.1 Spirillospora sp. NPDC049652
CCTTGGACGACCGGGAGCCGGCGGCCTTCGCGGTCGCCCGCTCCGGCTCGCGGCGCATCATGACCCGGTGGTCACCTCGGAGCACCGCCGCGCTGCGCTCGGTGAGGACGAGGGCGCCGTAGTTGCTCTCGACGGCCAGCAGGCCCTGGGCGAGCAGCTGCCGGATCACCCCGCGCCACTCCACGTCGCGCAGGTCGGAGCCGACGCCGAACACCGACAGCGCGTCGTGGTCGAACTGGATGACCTTGGCGTTCTTCTTCCCGACCAGGATGTCGACGATGTGGCCCGCGCCGAACTTCTGCCGCCGCTCGCGGTCGAGCCGGTAGACCGCCGACAGCACCTTCTGCGCGGGGATCGTGCCGTCCCAGGACTCCGGCGGCGACAGGCAGGTGTCGCAGTTGCCACAGGGCTCGGACGGCTGGGCGAAGTAGTCGAGCAGCCGGACGCGGCGGCACTCGACCGTCTCGCACAGCGCCAGCATCGCGTCGAGGTGCAGGGCCAGGCGGCGGCGGTGCTCCTCGGTGCCCTCCGACTCGCTGATCATCTTGCGGTGGCTGACGACGTCCTGGAGGCCGTAGGCGAGCCAGGCGGTGGACGGCAGGCCGTCGCGTCCGGCGCGTCCGGTCTCCTGGTAGTAGCCCTCGACGGACTTCGGCAGGTCGAGGTGGGCGACGAACCGGACGTCCGGCTTGTCGATGCCCATGCCGAACGCGATCGTCGCGCACATGACCAGGCCGTCCTCGCGCAGGAAGCGCGACTGGTTGGCGGCGCGGACGGACGCGTCGAGCTTGGCGTGGTACGGGAGGGCCTCGATGCCGTTCGCGGTGAGGAACTCGGCGATCTTCTCCGTCGACGCGCGGGACATGCAGTACACGATGCCCGCGTCGCCGGCGTGCTCGGTCTTCAGCAGGTGGAGGAGCTGCCGCTTGGGGTCGCTCTTCGGGACGATCCGGTACTGGATGTTCGGCCGGTCGAAGGAGGCGACGAAGTGCCGGGCGTCGGTGAGCTTCAGCCGGGTCGCGATCTCCTGCCGGGTGGCGGGGGTGGCGGTCGCGGTGAGCGCGATGCGCGGCACGTCCGGCCAGCGTTCGTGCAGGTGGGACAGCATGAGGTAGTCGGGCCGGAAGTCGTGGCCCCACTGCGAGACGCAGTGCGCCTCGTCGATCGCGAACAGCGCGATCGTGCCCCGGTCGAGCAGGTCGACCGTCGCCGGGACGCGCAGCCGCTCGGGCGCGAGGTACAGCAGGTCGAGCTCGCCCTGGAGGAACTGAGCCTCGACGACGCGGCGCTCCTCGAAGTCCTGCGTGGAGTTGAGGAAGCCGGCCCGGACGCCGAGCGCGCGCAGGGCGTCGACCTGGTCCTGCATGAGGGCGATCAGCGGGGAGATCACCACGCCGACGCCCTTCCGGACCAGCGCGGGGATCTGGTAGCACAGCGACTTGCCGCCGCCGGTCGGCATCAGCACCAGCGCGTCGCCGCCGTCCGCGACGTGCTCGATGATCTCCTGCTGGCCGTCCCGGAACGCGTCGTAGCCGAAGACGCGGCGCAGCACCTCGATGGGCGTGCCGTACTCCGGGTGCGGCGGCGGGAGCTCGCCGTGGTCGGCGGGGCCGGGCCCGCCGTACGCCTCCGGGCCAGGGCCGTCGTACCCCTCCGGGTCGGGCGGGGGGAAGCCCTCGTCGGCGTAGGCGAGGTCGGCCTCGCTCAGATGGTCGTCGTACGGGGGCGGGAACCCGTCGTCCTCGGGAGAAGCCACCGAGTCATACTATGAGCGCCCGCCGACAGCCCGGGCCCTTCCCGCCGTCCTGTGGACAACCCCCTCGAAGCCCGGCGCGCCGGGCCCTAGAGGTCTTTGAGGACGGACGGGGTGAGCTCGTCCAGCGACGTGATCTCCAGGGACGCGAGCGCCAGTGCGTCCGCCGCCGGGGGATACCGGGGGTGCGGGACGGCGACGACCCGCATCCCGGCCGCGTGCGCCGAGCGGAGCCCGTTGCTGGAGTCCTCGACCGCCACGCACGCCTCGGCCGGGACCTCCAGCCGCGCGGCGGCGGCGAGGTAGCCGTCCGGGGCGGGCTTGCCCTGGTCGACGTCCTCGGTGGAGACCACGGTGCGGAACCGCCCGGCGATGCCGAGGCGGCCGAGCACGAGGTCGATCAGGGCGCGCGGCGACGAGCTGGCGACGCCGAGCGGGTGGGCGTCCGCCAGCCGCCGGACGGCCTCGACCGCCCCCGGCATCACCGGGACCTCCTCGGCGTAGCGGCGGGACATCCGGTCCACGACCTCGTAGGCGACCTGGTCGGCCGTGGCGTCGCCGCCGATCACGTCCGAGGCCAGGTAGTCGGCCCACTCGGGGGTGCTCATGCCCATGAGCCGCTCCTGGGTGTCGGAGCGCCAGGTGCCGCCCTTGTCGGCGACGTAGCCGCGGCGGACCTCCTCCCAGACCGGCTCGGAGTCGACGAGCACGCCGTCCAGATCGAAGACGACGGCCTGCGGGGCTGCCATCAGGGGGTTCCTCCTTCCCGGCCGGGTCCGGCCGGACCGAAACAGGACTCGGGAACGACCACTACCCCGCCGGGACGCCCGCCAACCCCGGTTGACCTGCGCGAATCTTCGATAACGGGCATAAAACAGACGACTCTGGCATGGTGGGGCACCCCGGCAACAGGAGGGAGAACGCCCGGATGCTGTTCTTCGGACTGATCCTCGCCGCCGCCGCGGTCGCGCTCGGCGCGGCGGTCGTCGTCTTCGACACCGGTCCCGCCCACCTGACCCTCTTCGACCGGCAGGTCCCCGGCATCACCTCGCTCTGGCAGGTCTTCCTCGCCGGCGCCGGCACCGCCGTGCTGTTCGTCCTCGCGATGATCATGCTGTGGGTCGGATTCGGCCGGATGCTGACCAACCGGCGCGACCTGCGCGACTCGCTGACCACCCTGGAGATGGAGAAGAAGGAGCTGCAGGACCAGCTCGCCCGCGCCCGCGCCCGCCGAGGCGACCGCCCCGACCGTCCCGACCGCCCCGACGCACCGGGCAGGCCCGACCGTGGCGGACCGGACCGCGACCCCCGATCCGACGGGCCCGTCCGTCCGGTTCGCGGTGACGGCCCGGTTCGCGGCGGAGCCGCCGGTCGTGGGGACGGCCCGCAGTGGTCGGATGCTCCCGCGCCCGTGGGCGCCGGGGTCGGGCCCGTAGCCGGGTCCGCCCATGGCGGCGATGGTTCCGTGCCCGGAGCGGACGGCCGGGCGCAGGCTCCGGGGCGACGCCGCCGCCGCGCCTCGTCCGCCCCTGCCCCCGCCGATGTCCCTGCCCCTGCCGGTGGGCCGAACGCGGGCCCTTCGCCTGCGCCCGGCGGTGCCGGTGGGACGTCCCGTCCGGGCGGACCGCGCATCGACGCGGCGTCCCCGTTCTTCGACAGGGCCGACTGATGGGGGCGTGGGTCGTCCTCGCAGACGAGGCCCGGGCCGTGGAAGTAGCCGTGCGGAGGGATGCCCGCCGCACCTCACCGGGTGAAGGATCGTAGGCGTGCGAATCATCATCAAGGTTGCGATCACGGCGGTCGCGCTGTGGGTGGCGGAACTGCTCGTCCACGGCATCACCGTCACCGGCGACACCGCCGGGAAGCGCGCGCTGACGCTGGTCGGCGTCGCGGTGATCTTCGGCGTGGTGAACGCCGTCCTCAAGCCCC
Source organism: Spirillospora sp. NPDC049652 (assembly GCF_040675125.1). Classification (NCBI taxonomy): domain Bacteria; kingdom Bacillati; phylum Actinomycetota; class Actinomycetes; order Streptosporangiales; family Thermomonosporaceae; genus Spirillospora; species Spirillospora sp. NPDC049652. The sequence continues at coordinate 3,683 of NZ_JBFAOF010000454.1, forward strand.
TCATCAAGACCCTCGGATGCGCGTTCTACATCCTGACCCTCGGCCTCATCGGCCTGGTCGTGAACGCGCTGCTGCTCCTGTTGACCAGCTTCCTCGCCGGGAAGTTCAGCCTTCCCTTCCACGTCGACGGCTTCTGGCCCGCCTTCTGGGGCGCGATCGTCGTCGGGGTCGTCGGCTGGCTCCTGCACATCCTGATCCCCGGAGACGACGACGAGGACGACTGACGGACCGGCCTCCCGCCGCATACGAGAGCACCCGCGCCCCCTGCCTTCGCAGGGCGGCGCGGGTGTTGTCGTTTCTAGGCCGCGTCGCCGGCCGAGCCCGGTTCCCGGCGTCCGTGCGCGACGTCCTCCGGACGCGCCGCCGCCCTCGCCGCCTCCGCGGGGACCGGGGCGGGAAGCGTGGCGTCGGCGGGCCCCGCCTCGGGGGTCGCCGGGTCGGCGGGCACGGGCTCGGGAAGCGTGGCTTCGGCCGGGTCGGGAGCCGGGGCGACCACGTCCGCGGGGACGGGCGCCGGGAGGGTGGCGTCGGCGGCCCCTGCCCCTGCGGTCGCCGGGTCCGCGAGGAAGGGTGTGGAGGGCGTCGCGTTCGCGGGCTCCGGGTCCGGGCTGATCACGTCCGCGGGGACCGGCGCGGGGAGCGTGGCGTCTGCCGGGCCCGCTTCCGGGACGGCCGGATCGGCCGGGTGGGCCGGGTCAGCGGGGTCGGCCAGGCCGGCGGGGACGGGTGCGGGGAGCGTCGCGTCGGCCGGTCCCGGCTCGGGCTCCGGGAACGCCGGGTCAGCGGGGACGGGTTCGGGAAGCGAGGCGTCCGTAGGCTCCGGTTCCGGCACGACCACGTCTGCGGGGACGGGTGCGGGGAGCGTGGCGTCGGCGGGCGGCGGAGCGTCCGTGAAGGGCTGCTGGCGCGGGGCTTCCGGGACTTCCGGGGCTTCCGTGTGGCCAGGTGAGAGGGTGTCCGCATGCCCGGCGTCGTGTTCGGGCAGCGGGTGCGCGGCGGACTCCGGCGCGTCCGCCAGGGACTCCGGCGCGTCGGCCAGGGACTCCGGGGTGTCCGCCGGCGGTTCCGAGGCGGGTTCGGGGACGGCGTTGGTGAGCAGAGTCCAGTGCGGGGCGTGGACGGCGCCGATGAGCAGGTCGTCCGGGGCGAGCCGCTCGGTGCCGCTGACCACCAGCTCGTCGAAGCGGCCGGGGTCGGCGGACGAGACGGCGAACGGCGAGCCGCCCACGACGCTGGCCCTGCGCAGCAGCGTCCGGCCGAACTCGGAGTCCGCGTCGTGCGGGCTGTCGGCGAGGGCGTTGAGGAAGCCGGTGAGCTCCTCGACCCGGGCCATCGCGCGCTCCTGGACGGCGGGCAGCCGCTCGGTGTCGGGCTCCTCGTCGCCGCAGAGGGCCGCGACCTGGTCCCGGGAGCGCTCGGCCGCCTCCACGGCGACGGCGAGGTCGGTCTCGTCCTCGGCGTTCTCGGTCTCGGCGTCCGACCGGCGCTCGGCCAGCGCGGTCTCGGCCTGGGCGATCCGCTGCGCGGCGGCCTCGACGTCCGCCTCGGCCCGCTCCAGGGCGGCCTCGGCGATCTCGCGGGCGGTCCGGGCGACGGCGAGCCGCTCCTCGGCGGCGCGGGCGGTCTGCTCGGCGTAGCGGGCCGCCGCGCCCGCCTGGGTGGCCTGGTCGGCGGCCTCGGCGGCGGCGCGGGCCTGCTCGCGGTGCGTGTCGACGGCCTCCTCCCGGCTCCGGGCGAGCTGCGCGAGCTCGTTCGTGAGGCGCTCCTGCGCGTGCTCGGCCGCCGCGAGCCGCTCGGCCCCGGTCTCCAGGAAGTGCTCCAGGCCCGCCTGGTGCTGGGCTGCGCGCTCGGCGGCCTCCTTGGTCTCGTGCGCGCGACGCACCGCCTCGTCGGCCTGGCGCAC
>NZ_JBFAOF010000455.1:0-5578 GCF_040675125.1 Spirillospora sp. NPDC049652
GCCGCCAGGCGAGCCCCCCGGAGCCGGAGGCGGGAGCGCTGTACCAGATCTTGCCGTCCGCGCCGAGCATCAGGCTGCGCGGCGCGGAGAGCGTCGCGGGCAGCGGGTACTCGGTGATGCTTCCGGACGCGTCGACCACGCCGATGTTGCTCGCGGCGGTCTCGGCGAACCAGACCCGGCCGTCCGGGCCGGCGAGGATGCCGGTCGGCTTGGAGTCGGGGGTCCCGGGCGAGAACTGGCTGACGGCGCCGGTCGCCGGGTCGACGAAGCCGACCTTGCTCACCGACGGCTCGGTGAACCAGATCTTGCCGTCCGCGCCGGCCGCGATGTCGGAGAGCGCGGGCTGGCCCAGCGTCGAGCCGGGCACCGGGAACTTCTTGACCTCGCCGGTCGCGGTGTCGAGGCGGCCGACGGAGCCCGTCTGGTCGGCGTACCAGACCGCCTCGTCCTTGGCCAGCGTGATGCTGGAGGGGAAGCCGCCGGCGGCGAAGAGGGCGAGGTTGCCGGACGCGTCGATCCGCCCGATCACGCCGGCGTTGACGCCGGAGAACCACATCGAGCCGTTCGCGCCCGGCGTGACGGAGTTGACCATGGCGTAGCTGAAGTTCAGCGGCCCGGTCGTCGGGAGCTCGAACAGCGTGGAGCCGCCGGTCGCCGGGTCCACGCGCCCGATGCGCGGCACGGTCTGGGACATGTCGGTGTACCAGATGGAGCCGTCGGTCCCGTTGGCCATGGCGCCGGGCAGGGCCTTGAGCTTCTGGGAGTTGGCCGGGACCGCGTACTCGGTCACCTTGCCGGAGGAGATCTTTCCGATGCCACCCGCGTTCTCGGTGAACCACACCGAGCCGCCGGGGCCCTTGGCGAGCCCGGCGGGCATCACGTCCGGAATCGGGACGGAGTACTCGGTCACCGGCGCGGCGTGCGCGGCGGTGGCCGAGACCGTCAGGAACGAGGTGGTGCCCAGGGCCGCGGCTAGTGCCGCCGCCCCCGCGCGCGTCCTACGACGCATGCTTCGCCTCCTTCTGGGGACCCCGGCCGGACACGCAGGCAGGACGTGGGTGGGGTGGGGGTCCGGGCGTCCAACAAAAACGTGAAGGTTCATACAAACCGGTCAGTAACTACTGATGTCAACAAGATCGTTTTCGCGTGGCCGGATCCGGCCACCGTGCCAACCGGACGCCTGGCCCGCACGTCTTCGCCCGTTGCCGTCCGAAAACGCTGAACGGCCCCGCAACCTGGGGTTACGGGGCCGTTCAGGGATGATCCGGATGCGCGAGGCGGCGCTCTCGGGGCCTCAGCTCTTGTGGGTGAACCTGTCGACGGTTCCGCTCGTCCAGGTGACCGTGAGGTTCTTGCCGTCGAGGACGGCCTTGCCCTGCGTGCGCTTGGTGGAGTGGTCCGCGCAGGTGAGCACGATGGCGTTCTGGGCGTCGACGGTGCCGGTGCAGAAGTTCGGGGCGTTGAGGGCCGCCGCGCCCCGGTAGAAGAAGAGCTTGACCCCGCCGGACGTCCAGGTGCCGTCCAACTTGGACGGAGCCGCGCGGCCGGGCGTCACGCCGTTGACGGTGACCGGCGCTCCGGGCGAGCCGGAAGGCGCGCCAGGGGAGGCGCCAGGCGCACCCGCGGACCCGGAGCCGGAGGGGGAGGCGGAGGCCGGGGCCGGGGTGGAGCCGGCGGCCCGGCCGGAGTCGTCCCCGTCGTCGCCGCCGCCTCCGCAGGCGGTGGCCAGGGCCAGGACCAGCGCGGTCGCGGCGATCGGTCGGAGCATGCTCGGCCTCCTCGGCAGGGGGTGGACCCGCCGTCCGCGCACCCGGAAGGCGGGGCCGCTCACACTAGCGCCGTCCCGCCCCCGATCGGCGAGTCGGCGGACGGACACCGGCCGCCCGGACGAGCACCGGCCGCCCGGACGAGCACCGGCCGCCCGGAACGCGGAACGGCCCCGCGTCCGGGTGGGGACGCGGGGCCGTTCGGCCGAGGGGCGGGCGGCGCCGCCCGGACGCCGCCCAGGTCCGTCAGGCGGGGACGGGAACCGTCTCGCGCTGGACCGGGACCTCCTGCTTCGGGGCCGAGCCCAGGTCGCCCTTGGGGGCGTTGAAGACCTCTTCGTCGAGGAGGTTCTCCGACCGGGACACGATCACCGGGATCGCGATCTGGCCGGCCACGTTCAGCGTGGTCCGCGCCATGTCGATCACCTTGTCGATGGCGATCAGGTAGCCGACCGCGGTGAGCGGCAGGCCGACCGTCGTCAGCGTCAGGGTGAGCGCGACCAGCGCCGGGCCGGGCGTGCCGCCGGTGCCGAGCTGGCCGATGACCGCGGCGAGCGCGATCAGCAGGTAGTCGGCGAGGCCGAGGTGCAGGTTCATGTACTGCGCCACGAAGACCGCCGCGACCGCCGGGTAGATCGCGCCGCAGCCGTCGAACTTGATGGTCGCGCCGAGCGGCTGGGCGAAGCTGGCGTACTCCGGCTGGACGCCGTTGCGCTCGATCTGCACCCGCTGCGCGATCGGCAGCGTCGCCATCGAGGACGAGGAGACGAACGCGAACTGCAGCGCCGGCCAGGAGTTGCGGAAGAACTTCAGCGGGGAGACGCGGCCGAACACCCGCAGCAGCACCGGGTAGCCGAGCAGCAGCATGATCGCGACGGCGAGGTAGATCGCGCCGGTGAACTTCGCCAGCGGCTCCAGCGTGGACGGCCCGTAGGTGGCCACGACCGAGCCGATCAGGAAGAACGAGCCGATCGGGGTGAGCCGCACGACCCACCAGACGATCTTCTGCATCACGCCGTACAGGTCGTCCACCAGGGCGGTGATGCGCTCGCCGCGCTCGCCGACCGCGACCAGCGCCGCGCCGAACAGCACGGCGAAGGTCACCACGCCGAGCACGTTGCCCTCCGACATCGCCTTGACGATGTTGGACGGGAACAGGTTGTGCAGGACCTGGGTCCAGGTGACCGGGTCGGTCTCGGTCTTCTCGCTGGCGAGCTGCCCGAGGCCCTTGCCGGGGTTGATCAGGAAGGCGACGCCGAGGCCGACGGCGGTCGAGATCGCCGAGGTGGCCACGAACCAGCCGAGGGTCTTGCCGGTCAGCCGGGCGACGTTGCCGACGTTGCGCAGCTTGCCGATGCTCACCACGATCGCGGCGAACACCAGCGGCACGACGACGACCTTCAGCAGCGACACGTAGACGTCGCCGAAGGGGTCCAGCCAGTCGGTGGCGATCTTGCTGCCATCGTCGGCGGTGTTGTTGATGACGGCGCCGACGGCGACGCCCAGCACGAGCGACAGCACGATCTGCTGCCAGAACTGCCACTTCCAGACGCGAAGGTTCACAGACACTGCTCCAGGGATGGTTCACCGGCGGCCGGAGACGCGGGCGCTCCGCCGTCCGGGGACGGAGGCGGGCGCGACCCGTGAGCGGGCGTGCGACAGGGAGGGCACGATCCGTGGGCGCGGCGCGGAAGGGCGCGGTCGCCGACGGCGGGTGAACGAGGTCAGGGACGAGAGAGGGGCGTCAGCCGTGACACAGCACGCTGGCGAGGCGGCACAGGTCGACGTGCAACCTGGCGACCAGCCAAATCTTCTTCTCGGAGAACCTCACGAGGAAATTTAACCTCAATGTCCGGTTTATGTGTTCCACTGGAGCGGGGTGATGCTGGTCACATTCCTACCGGAATAGTGGGAAACGCCGGTCAGGGCCGGCCGCGGCGCTGGGCCTTGAGGAGCGCCCGGACGATCCCGAGCAGCCCCATCAGGACGAGCACGACCGCCGCGACGACCATCGGGTCGCCGATCGGGCGGTCGCGCACCCAGCCGGCGATGAACACGCCGGCGACGGCCAGGTAGAACACCCCGGCGACGGGCGCGGCCGGGTCCAGGCGGCGCCGGGGGCGCCTCCCGCCGGACTCGGCCTCGGAGCCGGGGCCCGAGCCGGTGTAGGGGTCGGTGCGGCCGGTCACCGGGTCACCTGCACGTCTCCGAGCGTCCCTCGGATCCGGAGGGTGATCACGGCCGGGTTGGAGCCGCCCGCGGTCGGTTCGAGGACCTCGGTCGTCCGGGCGTTCGGGCCGTTGACGGTCCGCTGCCCGATCCGGATGTCGCCGATCTTGACCCGCGCGTCCAGCTTCACCCGCGCGCCCGCGGGCAGCTCCACCCGCAGCTGGCCGGTCCAGACGGCCGCCGAGACCTCCAGCCGCTCGCCCGGCTTCACCGGCAGCGCGGTCAGGTCGAGCGTGCCGTTCCCGATCGTCACCCGGTAGTCCTGCGCGACCTGGGTCGCGTCGGTCGGTCGCCACATGGTGTCCCCGAACTCTCCGCCGCGCGGTGCCGTCGCGGCCACAGACGTCGTCAACAGTGCGAACGTGAGCAGGGACGCCACGGTCGCCAGGCCCCGCACCCGGAAGCGGACGCCCGCCAGCAGGCCCGCTCCGGTCACGGCGAGCGCCGTGGCGAGGACGAGGGTCCAGCCGTCCCAGTCGTCCCGTGCGGACAGTTCGTACTGCGCGGTGATCCAGGCCGCGCCGGCCGCCAGGGCCATCACGAACCAGGTCAGGGGCGACTTGGCCCGGTGGCGGTACCCGTGGGGGTGCGCCCCGGCCGCCCGGGCCCGCGCCCGGTCGTGGTCCCGCGTCCCGTACGCGCCGAGATCGACGGCGTCCGGGCCGTACCGGTACGACGTGTCGTCGGCGGGCGGGCCCCCGGCCCCCGTCCCCGGCCCTCCGGTCGCGCCGGGCGCCCCCGTGCGGCCCAGCGTGGAGAGGTCGATCATGCCGTCCGGCAGCGGCGAGCCCTTCGGCGGAGCCGTGCGGAACTCCTGCTCGGACGGCGTCGCCGGCGGATGGCCCGCCAGGCGCTCCGGCAGCGTCCGGGCGACGTCCACCAGGTTCACGCCGCGGGCGTGCGCCACCAGCAGCACCAGGCCGAACACCGTCAGCACCGCGACCGCGTCGGTCGAGACGCCCGAGCCGATCACGCTGAGCAGGACGCTCGCGCCGAGCAGCAGCCCGAGGACGGTCAGCACCCCGGACGCGTCGAACCGGCGGTGGAAGAGCCGCTCGGCCGCCGACATGCCCTCCGGGCGGTCCGGCATGAACAGCGCGGCGAGGATGTAGAGCAGGATGCCCTGCCCGTGCGCCAGCGTCAGCACACCGAACCCGACCCGGAACACGACCGGGTCGACGCCCGTGCGGGCGCCGAGGCCCGAGCACACGCCGGCGAGGAACCGCCCCTCGGTGCGCCGCGCCAGCCGGGGCAGTCCGCCCGGCGGAGGCGTGGTGGCGGCGTCCTGCCGCTGATCGGTGTCCATGCCTCCATGGTGGCGTCCCGCGTCCCCGCGCGGTATCGGGGACGCCCCTGACCCGACCCTGAGGACGGCACTGGGGGATGTCCCGGATGGCGCATCCGTCCCGGTCGTGTGACCATCGGTGACGTGGGAGAACGCGACGAGAGCGGGGTAGGCGCCCCGGCCGGTCCCGGACGGGCGCGGCTGGAGCGCGCGCGCCGCGGCCGGCTGGTCGCCGGGGTGTGCCGGGGCCTCGCCGAGCACCTCGGCATCGACGTGCTGCTGGTGCGGGCCGCGTTCG
>NZ_JBFAOF010000456.1:0-5574 GCF_040675125.1 Spirillospora sp. NPDC049652
GGGCGCGCCGCTGCTCGGCGTCAACCTCGGGCACGTCGGCTTCCTCGCCGAGGCCGAGCGCGAGGACCTCGCCACCACGGTCGACCGCGTCATCGAGCGCCGCTACGACGTCGAGGAGCGGATGACCATCGACGTGGTCGTCCACCGCAACGGGTCGGTCACCGGCACCACCTGGGCGCTGAACGAGGCGACCGTGGAGAAGGCCGAGCGGCAGCGGATGCTGGAGCTGGTCGTGGAGATCGACGGCCGGCCGCTGTCCCACTGGGGCTGCGACGGGGTGGTGATGGCCACGCCGACCGGGTCGACCGCGTACGCGTTCTCGGCGGGCGGTCCGGTCGTGTGGCCGGAGGTGGAGGCGCTGCTGGTCGTGCCGATCAGCGCGCACGCGCTGTTCGCCCGCCCGCTGATGGTCTCGCCGCGGTCGGCGGTCGCGATCGAGGTGCAGGCCGACACCCCCGGCGCGGTGCTGTGGTGTGACGGTGCCCGCACTCTGGACCTGCCGCCCGGCGCGCGGGTCGAGGTGCGGCGCGGGGCCGAGCCGGTCCGGCTGGCCCGGCTGCACCTCACCCCGTTCACCGACCGGCTGGTGACCAAGTTCGGCCTCCCGGTCGCCGGCTGGCGCGGCCGCACCCGCCCGTCCGCGCAGGCCGCGCGGGGGCCGGTCCCGGGCCGCGAGGCCCTCACGGGAGGCCCGCCGCAGGCCGATCCGGACGGCCTGGAGCCGTCCGGCGGGGAACCGCCGGCGGGCGGCGGGGGAGCGCGGCGGGAGGGTGAGAGCACGGGTCCGGCGGCGGACGGTCGCGCCACCGGCGCGGTGGAGGGACGATAATCTCACCACCGAACGCGGAGAGCGGGCGGATTGCGAGGGGTTGTGACGCGGGTGCGTCCCATGGTCGATGAGGTGCGGATCCAGGGCCTCGGCGTGATCGACGAGGCGGTGCTGGAGCTGTCGCCCGGGTTCAACGTCGTCACCGGCGAGACCGGGGCGGGCAAGACCATGGTGGTCACCAGCCTCGGCCTGCTGTTCGGCGGCCGCGCCGACCCGCAGCGGGTCCGGCCGGGCGCCGAGCGCGCCACGGTCGAGGGCCGGATCGTGGTGGACCCGGGCGGCCGGGTGGTCGACCGGGTCGAGGAGGCGGGCGGCGAGCTCGACGAGGGCACGCTGATCGTGCAGCGCTCGGTGTCGGCGGAGGGCCGCTCGCGCGCCTACGTGGGCGGCCGGTCGGTGCCGGTGAGCCTGCTGATCAACCTGGCGGACGACCTGGTCGCCGTGCACGGCCAGTCCGACCAGCAGCGGCTGCTGCAGGCGGGCCGCCAGCGCGCCGCGCTGGACCGGTACGCCGGGTCGTCGCTGACCAAGCCGATGCGCGCCTACACCCGCACCTACCAGCGGCACCGCCAGGTCACGGCGCTGCTGGACGAGCTGACCACCCGGTCGCGCGAGCGCGCCCAGGAGGCCGACATCCTGCGGTTCGGGCTGGAGGAGATCGAGAAGGTCGATCCCAAGCCCGGCGAGGACGTCGAGCTCGCCGCCGAGGAGGAGCGCCTCGGGCACGCCGACGCGCTGCGCGGCGCGGCCGACACCGCGCACGAGTCGCTGCTCGGCGACCCGGCGGCGGTGTTCGAGGCCGCGAACGTGGTGAGCCTGCTCGGGGCGGCGCGCAACGCGCTGGACGCGGTCCGCGAGCACGATCCGGAGCTGGCGGCGCTGGCCGACCGGCTCGCCGAGGCCGGCTACCTGGTCTCGGACGTGGCGACCGACCTGGCCTCCTACGCCGAGTCCGTGGACGCCGACCCGGCGCGGCTGGCGGCCGTCCAGGAGCGCCGCGCCGAGGTGACCGCGCTGATCCGCAAGTACGGCGACGGGGAGTCGGCCGACCGGGTGCTGGAGTGGTCGCGCGCGTCCGCGGCGCGGCTCACCGAGCTCGACTCCGACGACGACCGCATCGAGGAGCTGCGCGCCGAGCACGCCGAGCTCACCGAGCGGCTGGAGACCGACGCGGCCGAGCTGACCGCCGTCCGGGGGCGCGCGTCCGAGCGGTTCTCCAAGGCCGTCACCGCCGAGCTGGCCGCCCTGGCGATGCCGCACGCGCGGGTCGAGGTGTCGGTCACGCCGACCGGCGAGTACGGGCCGTCCGGCGCGGACGAGATCGAGGTGCGGCTCGCGCCGCATCCGGGGTCCCCGGCGCTGCCGCTGCACAAGGGCGCGTCGGGCGGTGAGCTGTCGCGGGTGATGCTGGCGATCGAGGTCGTGTTCGCGGGCGCCGACCCGGTGCCGACGTTCGTGTTCGACGAGGTCGACGCGGGCGTCGGCGGCAAGGCCGCGGTGGAGATCGGGCGGCGGCTCGCCCGGCTCGCCCGGAACGCGCAGGTGATCGTCGTCACCCACCTGCCGCAGGTCGCCGCGTTCGCCGACCAGCACCTGCTGGTGGAGAAGTCCAGCGACGGGCTGGTGACGCGCAGCGGCGTCACCGCCCTCGACCGGGAGGGCCGGGTGCGCGAGCTGTCCCGCATGCTGGCGGGTCTCGCCGACTCCGAGCTCGGCCGCGCGCACGCCGAGGAGCTGCTCGACCTGGCCGCCCGCGACCGCTGAGCGCGCGGTCCGCCGGACGGTCCGCGCGATCTTCCCGGCGGTCCGCGGGAGCGCGCGGCGGCGCGGCGCTGCGCAAAGCCACCGACAGTACGCGAACCAACACGCCCCGATGCCGACGTTGCAGGTGTCACCCCCCGCCCTCTGGCAGGATGTCAAGCGATGAACGACCCGTCTCCGACCACCGACCACGCCGTCCGGCCCGCCAGGAAGCGGCCGCGCCGGGTGCTGCAGCTCGGCCGCGGGCGGGGTGACGGCAAGCCCGGCGTGTCCGCCACGGTCCGCCTCGACCGCCGCACCAAGAACCTCACCAAGCGGCTGCAGCCGGGCGACATCGCGGTGATCGACCACGTCGACCTGGACCGGGTCAGCGCCGAGGCGCTGGTGTCCTGCCAGGTCGGGGCGGTGGTGAACGTCGCGCCGTCCATCTCGGGCCGCTATCCGAACCTCGGCCCGCAGATCCTGCTGGACGCCGGCATCCCGCTGGTGGACGACGTCGGCCCGGAGATCTTCACCAAGCTGTCGGAGGGCGACGGCGTCCGGGTGGACGGCGGCACCGTCTACAAGGGCGCCGACACGGTCGCCAAGGGCACCGAGCAGACCGACGAGACGCTCGAGGCGTCGATCACCGAGGCGAAGGCCAACCTCGGCCACCAGCTCGAGGCGTTCGTCGCCAACACGATGGAGTACGTCAAGCGCGAGCGCGACCTGCTCATCGACGGCGTCGGCGTCCCGGACGTGGCGACCCGGCTGGACGGGCGGCACGCGCTGATCGTCGTGCGCGGCTACCACTACCGCGAGGACATCGCGACCCTGCGCCCCTACATCCGCGAGTACCGGCCGGTGCTGATCGGCGTGGACGGCGGGGCCGACGCGCTGCTGGAGGCCGGCTACCGCCCCGACATGATCGTCGGAGACATGGACTCGGTGTCCGACGCCGCGCTGACCTGCGGCGCGGAGATCGTCGTGCACGCCTACCGGGACGGCCGCGCGCCGGGCCTGCAGCGGGTGGAGGAGCTCGGCCGCGAGGCCGTGGTGTTCCCCGCCACCGCCACCAGCGAGGACATCGCCATGCTGCTGGCCGACGAGAAGGGCGCGACCCTGATCGTCGCCGTCGGCACGCACTTCAACATGGTGGAGTTCTTCGACAAGGGCCGCGCCGGGATGTCCAGCACGTTCCTGACCCGGCTGCGCGTCGGCAGCAAGCTCGTCGACGCCAAGGGCGTGTCCCGCCTGTACCGCAGCCGCATCTCGGGCTGGTCCCTGCTGCTGCTCGTGCTGGTGGCGTTCATCGCCATGACCACCGCCGTGTTCATGTCACCGGCCGGGGACGTCATCCGCCCCCTGCTGGCCGACCGCTGGCACGCCTTCCTCTTCTGGCTGACCGGACTGTTCACGTGATCGACTTCCGTTACCACCTCGTCTCCATCGTCGCGATCTTCCTGGCGCTGGCGCTCGGCATCGTGCTGGGCTCCACGACCCTGTCGCAGTCGGTGACCAACGGCCTCAAGCAGGAGGCGAACCGGGCCACCCGGCGCGCCGACGACCTGCGCAGGACGCAGCAGAAGCAGGAGGCACAGCTCAAGGGCGAGGAGCAGTTCGCGTCCGCGACCGGACCGCAGTACGTCGCGGGACGGCTGAAGGGCCAGTCGCTGGTGCTCGTCGAGACGCCCGGCGCCGGCGAGGAGGGCGTCTCGCAGGTCATCGACCTGGCGACCAAGGCCGGCGCGACCGTCACCGGCCGGGTCGCGATCCAGAAGAAGGCCCTGGACCCGGACGAGAGCCGCACCCTCGACGAGCTGGCCACCCAGCTGAAGCCCGCCGGGACCGCGTTCCCGTCCGGCGCGGACGCCTACACCAAGGCGGGCGCGGTGCTGGCCGGCGCGATCGTCACCAACGACGCGTCCAAGGCGGGCCGCGAGGACGCCGCCGGCGCGGGCGTGCTCACCGGGTTCCGGGAGGCGGGTTACGTGACCACCAGCGGGAAGCCGGGCCAGCATGCGACACTCGCCGTGGTGATCGCGCCCGCCACGCCCTACGGCTCCGACACCGCGGGCGGCACCCGGGCACTGGTGACGCTCACCGCGCAGCTCGACGCCGCCGACCGCGGCACCGTGCTGGGCGGTCCGAACACCGCCGCGCAGCAGGGCGGCCTCATCACCGCGCTGCGCGACGACTCGGGCGTCAGCAAGCGGGTGTCGTCGGTGGACGTGCTGGACACCGCCTCCGGGCAGGTGGTCGCGATCCTGGCCCTGCAGAACGAGCTGGGCGGCAAGTCCGGGCAGTACGGCGTCGGCCCGGGCGCGAGCGGCGGGTACCTGCCGTCTCCGCCGCCCGCCGCCGGGAAGAACGGATGACATCGCATGAGCACTGACCCCGCCCCCTCCGGACGGCGCGCGCTGCGCCTGCTGGCCGGCGCCGCGCTCGGCGCCGCCGCGACCCGCGCCGCCTACACCGCGCTGACCCGCCGCCCGCCCGGCCTGGCCGCGCGGTCCGGCGGCGAGCTGTGGGACCGCACCAACCACCGGGGCGAGCCGGTGACGCTGCTGGAGGGCCCCGCGTTCGTCGCGGGCGCCGCGGCGGCGGGCCTGCTGGCGCCCGGCGCGTCCGGGCGGTTCCGGGCGGCGGCGCTGGTCGCCGGGGCGGGCTCCGGCGCGCTCGGCGGCTACGACGACCTGGCGGGCTCCGGTTCCTCGCGCGGTTTCAAGGGCCACCTGGCCGCGCTGGCGAAGGGCGAGGTCACCACCGGCGCGGTCAAGATCCTCGGGATCGGCGCGACCGGGCTCACCGCCGCCGCGCTGGCCGGGTCGCCGGCGCGCACGCTGCCCGGACGCGCGGTCGACACGGTGCTGAACGGCGCGGTCATCGCGGCGTCGGCGAACCTGATGAACCTGTTCGACCTGCGGCCCGGCCGTGCCATCAAGGTCGGGCTGCTCGCCGGGGCCCCGCTCGCGCTCACCTCGTCCGGGGGCGCCGTGGTGGCC
>NZ_JBFAOF010000457.1:0-5557 GCF_040675125.1 Spirillospora sp. NPDC049652
GCCCGGTCACCGCGCGCAGCAGCACCGGGCGGTTCGCGGCGCTCCGCCCCGACCTGCGGGTCGAGCTGCTGCTGAACGACTGGGACGACCCGGCGGGCACGGTGCTCTCCGGACGCGACCGGGCGGCGCTGCTCCGCCTGCCGATTCCGGGCGCGAACCTGCTGGACCACGAGGTCCTCGTCCGGGAGGGGCGCTGCGTCGCGCTTCCGGAGGGGCACCGCCTCGCCGACCGGGCCTCGGTCCGGCTGGCCGACCTGCGGGACGAGACGTTCGTGGCGCTGCCCGCGTCGTCCGGGCCGCTGCGCCGGCACTGGCTGGCCGTGGACGAGCTCGGGACGCTGCCGAAGGTCGGCGCGGAGGTGCACAACTCCGAGGATTACTTCCTCGCCATCCAGTCCGGCCGCGGGATCGCGATGGTCGCGGAGATGTCGGCGCGCGTGTACCGGCGTCCGGGTGTCGTCTACCGGCCCGTGGAGGACGCTCCGGCGGCCGAGCTCGTCGTGGTCTGGCCGCGCGGCGACACCGACCCGGTGCTGCGCGACTTCGTCCGTGCGTGCGTGGAGGCGGCCGAGGGCTACTGAGCCGCCGGGCGCCGGGCGGCGAGCCGCGCCTCGATGCCGTCCAGGATGACCGCTAGACCCGGGTGGAACCCCTCGTCCACCAGCCTTTCGAGGTACGGGGCGTCGCGCTCGGGCGGCGGGGCGTCGCGGGATTCCAGCCAGGCCATGTCCGGGACGCCGTCGAGGAAGTCGGGCGCGATCTCCTTGAGAGCGGCCGCGCGCGCGTGCCACCACTCCTCGTCCGCGACGCCGGTCGTGCGGGCGGCCTGGCGCGCCTCGTTCACCGCCCGGACCGCCCCCTCCACGTACCGGACGAGCACGGGAACGACCGCACGCGCCTCGTCCGGCCGGAGCCCCGCCCGGCGCAGGATGCCGGCCAGCGCGTTGTAGGCGGTGTACTCGTTCGGCCCGAGGACGGGACGCGCCTGCGACACCTGCGAGACCCAGGGATGGCGCAGGTGGAAGTCGCGCGTTGCCTCGGCCCAGGCGACCAGCGCGTCCCGCCAGCCGCTCTGCGGGAAGTCCGGCGGCAGCTCGGCGAGGACCTTGTCGTACATGAGGTCGAGCAGCTCGGCCTTGCCCTGGACGTAGGTGTAGAGCGCCATCGCGGTGCGCCCGACCCGCTCCCCCACCAGCCGCATCGACAGCGCCGCCGTGCCGACCTCGTCGGCGACCGCGATCGCGGCGTCCACCACGGCCTCCACCGACAGCGCCGGTTTGGGGCCGGGCGCGTTCGGGCGGGCCGCGGACCGCCGCGCCGGCCCCCGCCAGAGCAGCTCCATCGAGCGGCGCGGGTCGCCCTGTCCGGCGAAGACGGCCATGTGCGAACTCCTTATGGCATAAGCTGATCGACCGATCTCTTTATGCTCTAAGGATATCAACGGAGGGCGCGCATGACCCCGAACAACGCCGACAGCCACGACGTCATCGAGGTCCGCGGGGCGCGGGAGAACAACCTCGCCGAGGTGTCGCTGGACATCCCCAAGCGCCGCCTCACCGTGTTCACCGGCGTCTCCGGCTCCGGCAAGTCGTCGCTGGTCTTCGGCACGATCGCGGCCGAGTCGCAGCGGTTGATCAACGAGACCTACACCGCGTTCGTCCAGTCGTACATGCCCAACATCCCGCGCCCGGACGTGGACGGCCTGCGCAACCTGTCCGCCGCGATCGTCGTGGACCAGGAGCGCATGGGAGGCAACAGCCGCTCCACGGTCGGCACCGCCACCGACGCGTCCACGATGCTGCGGATCGTGTTCAGCCGGCTCGGCGTCCCGCACGTCGGCACCTCCAGCGCGTTCAGCTTCAACACGGCCGAGGGCATGTGCCCGGCCTGCGAGGGCCTCGGCAAGGTCTCCGACATCGACCTCGACCAGCTCGTCGACCGCGACAGGTCGCTGAACGAGGGCGCGATCACCGTCCCGAACTTCGCCGTCGACTCCTGGTACTGGAAGAACTTCGCGCACTCCGGCTTCGTGGACCCGGACGTCAAGCTGCGCGACTTCACCCCCGAGCAGTGGGACGACTTCATGCACAAGCCCGCGACGAAGATCGAGCTCAACGGGCTGAACACCAACTACGAGGGCCTGCTGGTCAAGGTCCGGCGGCTCTTCCTCGCCAAGGACAAGGAGTCGATGCAGCCGCACATCCGCGCCTTCGTGGAGCGGGCCGTCACCTTCACCGCCTGCCCGGACTGCGGCGGCACCCGGCTGAACCCGGCGGCGCTCTCCTCGAAGATCGACGGGATGAGCATCGCGGACTGCTCGGCCCTGCAGATCAGCGACCTCGCCGCGTTCGTCCGCAAGCTGGACGCGCCGTCGGTCGCGCCGCTGCTCGCCACGCTCCGCGAGACGCTGGAGTCGCTGGTCGAGGTCGGGCTCGGCTACCTCAGCCTGGACCGCGAGTCCGGCAGCCTGTCCGGCGGCGAGGCGCAGCGCGTCAAGATGGTCCGGCACCTCGGCTCCAGCCTCACCGACGTGACCTACATCTTCGACGAGCCGACCGTCGGGCTGCACCCGCACGACATCCGGCGCATGAACGACCTGCTGCTCCGGCTGCGCGACAAGGGCAACACCGTCCTGGTCGTCGAGCACAAGCCCGAGACCATCGAGATCGCCGACCACGTCGTGGACCTCGGCCCCGGCGCGGGGACCGCGGGCGGCCGGATCTGCTACACCGGCGACGTCGCCGGGCTCCGCGCGTCCGGCACGCTCACCGGACGGCACCTGGACCACCGCGCCCGGCTCCGCGAGACCGTCCGCACCCCCACCGGGCACGTGTCCATCGAGAACGCGAACCGGCACAACCTCAGGAACGTCAGCGTGGACGTCCCGCTCGGCGTCCTGACCGTCGTGACGGGCGTCGCCGGGTCCGGCAAGAGCTCCCTCATCCACGGCCACCTCGCCGGACGCGCCGGGGTCGTCTCCGTGGACCAGTCGGCGATCCGGGGCTCCCGGCGGTCCAACCCGGCGACCTACACCGGGCTGCTCGACCCGGTCCGGACGGCGTTCGCCAAGGCCAACGGCGTCAAGGCCGCGCTGTTCTCGGCGAACTCCGAGGGCGCCTGCCCCCACTGCAAGGGACTCGGGCTCGTCTACACCGACCTGGCGATGATGGCCGGCGTCGCGACCGTCTGCGAGCGCTGCGAGGGACGCCGCTTCACCCCCGAAGTGCTCGGTTACACGCTGAACGGCAAGAACATCAGCGAGGTGCTCGCCATGTCCGTGGACGAGGCGCGCGGCTTCCTCACCACCGGGCAACCAAGGAGGATCCTCGGCCACCTCGCCGATGTGGGTCTCGGCTACCTCGGCCTCGGGCAGCCGCTCACCACCCTCTCCGGCGGCGAGCGGCAGCGGCTCAAGCTCGCGATCCACATGGCGGAGAAGGCCGCGACCTACGTCCTGGACGAGCCGACCACCGGCCTGCACCTCGCCGACGTGGACCAGCTCCTCGCCCTGCTGGACCGGCTCGTGGACGCCGGGAACTCGGTCGTCGTCATCGAGCACCACCAGGCCGTGATGGCGCACGCGGACTGGATCATCGACCTCGGGCCCGGCGCGGGCTCGGAGGGCGGCGAGCTCGTCTTCACCGGCACGCCCGCCGACCTCGTCGCGCACGGCGACACCCTCACCGCCGTCCACCTGCGCGAATACGTCGCCTGACGCCGATCCCGGAACGCTTTCGGCCGGGGCCTCGGCGGACGGACCGCCGAGGCCCGGAAAAGCGCCGAGTCCCCGGAGAAGCAACGAACCCCGTCCCGTGGGCGGGGCGGGGTTCGGCGAAGGGACGGATCAGGACTGCGCCTGGAACATCCAGTGCAGCTTCTCCAGTTCGGCGGTGATGCCGATGAGCAGGTCCTGCGAGACCGGGTCGGGCTCGTCGGTCGCCTCGATCCGCTCGCGGAACCGGCCGATGATCTCGAACAGCGTGCCGGTCACGGCGAGCAGGACCTTCTCGTCGCCGAGGTAGCCCGGGTCGAGTTGCTCGATCTTCGTGCGGTCGGCGATGGTGCGGGACCGGCCGTCCGGGTTCACGCCGATCGCGACCGCGCGCTCGGCCACGTCGTCCTGGGCCTGCCGGGCGAGGTCGACGATCTCGTCCAGGTGCTCGTGGATCGTCTTGAAGCGCGGCCCGACCAGGTTCCAGTGCGCCTGCTTGGCGTACAGGGCGAGGTCGACCAGATCCACCAGCGCGCCCTGCAGGGCCTCGCCGGTCACCTTCTGAGCAGCCTCGGAAAGGGGGCTCTTCACCACGGCCATCTCTGAGCTCCTTCCGCGTCGTTCGTCGAATGATCGTTACAACACAGAAACATGCCCGGAAATGTCGTCTCTACAAGTGAGTCGCCGCACAACCTGGCCGCGGGGCCGGACGCGGGGAGGGAGGGCATGGAGGATCGCGGCGGGGCGACCGCGGGGGCGGCCGCCGTTCCGGACCACCGTCAGGCGGCGACCATGTCGGCCCGGAACTCGCCCGCGATCTCCTCCGGCGAATCGGGCACCGTGTCGGTGCTGATCCGCTCGTGCTCCGGCGGCGCGCCGGCCATCACCGGCTCGTGCTGGAGCTCGGCCAGCGCCAGCTGGTCGGCGACCTCGCGCAGGACGTGGCTGAGCGGCACCCCGAGAGCCTTGCAGATCGAGGACAGCAGCTCGGAGGACGCCTCCTTCTGACCGCGCTCGACCTCGGACAGGTAGCCCAAGGACACCCGGGCCGCCGCGGACACCTCGCGGAGGGTGCGCCCCTGGCGCAGTCGCAGCGCCCGCAGGACGTCACCGAGCAGGCTGCGAAGCAGGACCATCGTCTCGCTCCCTCCCTCAGTTCGGACCATCTGCCGGTTCCACCGTACCCGCCCTGAGCGCGGCCATGGCAGACCGTGGATTTCGTGTTCGCTCGCAACGTAACGCTGTAATCAGCCCGTCTCTTCCCGATCTTTCCGAGCGTCCCCGGCCGCGGGCTCCGCGTCAAGCCCGAGCAGGACGCGACGCAGCAGGTCAAGGGCGTGGACGACGGTCATCCGGCGCAGCGCGGCGCGGCTCTCGGCGCCCGGACCGGGCACGGGGAGTCGCGGTCCGGTGACACGGAACGTGTTTCCGGGTCCGGCCACCGCGACGTAGACCGTTCCCACGGGACGGCCGTCCTGGGGCTCCGGACCGGCGACCCCGGTCACCGCGACGCCGTACGCGGCGCCCAGACGGTCCCGGACGCCCTCGGCCATCTGCCGGGCCACCTCGGGGTGGACGGCCCCCTCCGCGGCCAGCAGCGCCGCGTCCACGCCGAGCAGCCGCTGCTTGAGCTCGGTCGCGTACGAGACGACCCCGCCCACGAACGTCGCGGACGAACCGGGCATCTTGGTCAGCTCCGCGCCGATCAGCCCGCCGGTCAGGGACTCGGCCGCCGCCGCGGTCGCGCCCCGCTCGGCCAGCAGCCGGTGGACGACCCGGTCGAGCGTCTCGTCGCCGGCGCCGTAGACCGCGTCGCCGAGCAGCTCGCGCACCCGCGCGTCGGCC
>NZ_JBFAOF010000458.1:0-5538 GCF_040675125.1 Spirillospora sp. NPDC049652
CGACGTCGCGCGTGGAACCGGGCGAGGAGCCGGGCGGGCGGCCCGGCGGCAGGGCCGCGGGCGCGTCCTCGTCCGACGGGACGCTCTCACGCTCCATGAGGCCTGGTGAGACGACCGCGGGCCCTGGGGCGGCGGGCGGTGGAGGGGCTTCGCGCTCGGCGACGTCCGGCAGAGGGCACTCGGGGCGGACGTCGTCCGGCAGGCGCGTCCCGGGCCGGTCGTCGTCGTCCGGGAAGGCGTCCGCACGCTCGTCCAAGCGCCGGGGGAAGCCCTCCCGCGCGTCCAAGCCCGGCGGCGGGAAGACGACTGCGAGGCCGTCACCGCTTGGCGGGCGCGTGCCTGACGGACCGGTCACCGGCAAGGTGAGGCCGGGTCACGCCGACGTGCGGGGCAGGTCGGTGCCGTTGCCGTTCGGGAAGTCAGCGGGCAAAGGAACGCGCCCCGCGCCGGACGACCTGGAACAGGACGCCCGGCGGGGGCGCTGAGTACCCTCTGCGCGGCCACGACAGGACCCCCCAGACCCGCCGCGACCACGCAGAAGCTTTATGACGCGGCGCTCACACCGCCTGCCGCTCCGGCGCCTCGTCCGCCCGCACCGGGGCGCCGGCGACCGGCCGGAGCCAGTTCCGCTCGACGAAGAACGGTGCGACCGGGAGCACCGAGGCGATGAGCGCCAGCAGCGTCCGCTTGTTGTCCCAGCCCACCGCCCGGCGGCCGGCGAGGACCAGGGCGACGTAGGCCAGGAACAGGACACCGTGGATCGGCCCCATGATCTGGACGCCCGCCGGCTCATCGCCGATGTACTTGACCGGCATGGCCACGAGCAGAAGCACCAGGAACGAGACGGCCTCCGCCACGGAGACGATCCGCAGGGTTTTCACGATGTCCACGTGCACCTAACGTACCGCCACCTTCGCAGTGTTTCGGACGGCCCTATGACGCTGCTCACACCCGTCCCCCGGCGCCGCCCGCTTCCGGCCCTCGGCCCGGGACCCCGCGCACCTCTAGGGTGACCGCGTGGACTGGAGTTTGCTGACCTGCGCGCGCAAGGGACACATCACCTACGCGCCCGACGAACCGCGGCTGCGACTGCGGCTGCACACCGAGACGCCCGTCGGCGACGCCTGGCGGTGCCTGCGCTGCGGCGCCTACATCCACGGCGACCCGCACGGCGCGGGACCCGCCGACCACGCGCCGCTGGTCAAGCGCGGCAAGGAACTGCGCGACGCGTTCATCATGCGGTTCTTCGCGGTCGAGCGGGTCATCCGCGGCCTGGTGGTGCTCGCCGCCGCGTACGGGGTGTGGCGGTTCTCCGAGCACCGCGGCTCGATCCAGCGGATCTTCGAGAAGGAGATCCCGCTGCTGCGCCCGCTGGCCGACCAGGTCGGCTGGGACCTGGACCATTCCAAGATCGTGGAGTCGTTCCGCAAGGTGTTCGACCTCACGCCCGGGACGCTGCGGTGGCTGGCCGTGGGACTGCTGGTGTACGCCGCGGTCGAGATCATCGAGGCGATCGGGCTCTGGCTGCTGCAGCGCTGGGGCGAGTACTTCGCGGTGATCGCGACCTCGTTCGGGCTGCCGATCGAGATCTACGAGCTGTCCGAGCGGATCACCGTCGTCCGGATCGGCGCACTGCTGATCAACATCGGGCTGATCGTCTACATCGTGGTCACCAAGCGGCTGTTCGGCGTCCGCGGCGGCAAGGCCGCCCACGAGGCGCACCTGCGCAGCGCGTCCCTGCTGGAGGTGGAGGAGGCCGCGGCCCACTGAGCCGCGGCGGCCCGGGACGCGCGTCCGGCGGCCGGTGAGCCGGCTTCGCGCCCGCGGCAAGGTTTGCCAAGAATTGGGCATGTTGTGGGCATGAAGCCAGCACCGCCTCAAGAGACACCGGCCCCGGCCAGGCAGGACCGCCGGTGGGGACGGCTCGGGGTCGTCCTCCTTCTGGTCGCGGCGACCGTGGCCGTCGTGCTCGTCGTCCAGAACGGCCTGCGGCTGCTCCCCCACTGGCTGGACCCCTTCGCCGAGGACACCAAGGACCGCAGCGGCCCCGCGCTGCTGCGGTCCGTCCGCGACATGCACCGCTACCAGGCCGCCAGCGGCGACTTCCAGGTCGTCGTGGACCTGGACAAGGAGGCCAAGTACCTGCCCGGCGCGCTGCGCGGCAGGCGGACGCTGTTCATCGGGCAGGGCTCGGTGAACGCGTACGTGGACTTCTCCAAGCTCGGCTCGGGCGCCATCACCGTCAACTCCGACCGGACGGCCGCGACCGTCAGGCTCCCCCGCGCCCAGCTCGACACGACGAACCTGGACCCGAAGCGCAGCTACGTGTTCTCCACGGAGCGCGGCCTGTTCGACCGCTTCGGGGACTTCTTCAGCTCCAACCCCAACAACCAGCAGCAGCTGTACGTGCTGGCGTCCCAGAAGATCCAGACGGCCGCGCAGCAGAGCGGGCTCCAGACCCGCGCCGACCAGAACACCAAGTCGATGCTGGAGAACATGCTCCGCGCGCTGGGGTTCAAGACCGTCACGATCCAGCAGGCGTCCCAGTAGCGCGCGAAGCCCGCGACGGGCCCAACCGGCGCGAGCGCGCTACCGACCGTGCGGGGGCAACGCCGAAGGCGAGCCCCCGCACGGTTGATCGCGAAGCGATGCCGCGCTCGCGGGAGTGCCCGGACCGCCGGGCGAGCCGCTAGGCGAGTTCGGCGGAGCCGGGGACTCGGATGATCAAGGCGTCGCCCTGGCCGCCGCCGCCGCACAGCGCGGCCGCGCCCAGGCCGCCGCCGCGGCGCTTCAGCTCGTATGCCAGGTGCAGGACGAGCCGGGCGCCGGACATGCCGACCGGGTGGCCGACCGCGATGGCGCCGCCGTCCACGTTGACCTTCTCCGGGCCGACGCCGAGGTCGCGCATGGACTGGATGCCCACGGACGCGAACGCCTCGTTGATCTCGATGAGGTCGAGGTCGTCCACGGTCAGGCCGGCCTTGCCCAGCGCGTGCTTGATCGCGTTGGACGGCTGGGAGTGCAGCGAGCTGTCCGGGCCGGCGACGTTGCCGTGCGCGCCGATCTCGGCGATCCAGTCGAGCCCCAGCTCCTCGGCCTTGGCCTTGGACATCACCACGACGGCCGCGGCGCCGTCGGAGATCTGCGAGGCGGAGCCGGCGGTGATCGTGCCGTCCTTGGCGAAGGACGGGCGGAGCCGGGCGAGGGTCTCGGCCGTGGTGTCGCCGCGGACGCCCTCGTCCGCCGCGAACACGATCGGGTCGCCCTTGCGCTGCGGGATCTCGATCGGCGCGATCTCGGCGTCGAACCGGCCGTTCTTGATCGCGTCGGCGGCGCGCTGGTGCGAGCGGGCGCTGAACTCGTCCTGCTCCTCGCGGGTCAGGCCGAGCTCGGCGTTGCCGCGCTCGGTGGACTCGCCCATCGAGATGCCCTCGAACGAGTCGGTGAGCGCGTCGTAGGCCATGTGGTCGAGCATCTCGACCGAGCCGTACTTGTAGCCGCCGCGCGACTTGGGCAGCAGGTGCGGGGCCTGGGTCATCGACTCCATGCCGCCCGCGACGACGATGTCGAACTCGCCGGCCCGGATGAGCTGGTCGGCGAGCGCGATCGCGTCCAGGCCCGACAGGCAGACCTTGTTGATGTTGACGGACGGCACGTTCATCGGGATGCCGGCCTTGACGGCGGCCTGGCGGGCCGGGATCTGGCCCGCCCCCGCCTGGAGCACCTGGCCGAGGATGACGTACTCGACCTGGTCCCCGGTGATCCCGGCGCGCTCCAGCGCGGCCTTGATCGCGTGCGCGCCGAGGTCGGCGGCGGTGAAGTCCTTCAGCGAGCCCAGCAGCCGCCCGATGGGGGTGCGGGCACCGGCGACGATGACGGAACCGACGGACAAAGGGGGCCTCCACGAGAAGGTACGGCGGGACGTTTGCCACGATACTCAGCAGGACCGAACGTTCTTCGCCCCGGGGAGGAAGCATGCTCACCCGCATCGACCACATCGGCATCGCCTGCCACGACCTGGAGGCCACGGTCGCGTTCTACCGGGAGACCTACGGGTTCACCGACGTGCACTACGAGACCAACGAGGAGCAGGGCGTCCGGGAGGCCATGCTCAGGATCAACGGGACCGGCGACGGGGCGGCCAGCTACATCCAGCTCATCACTCCGGTCCGGGACGACTCGACCGTCGCGAAGTGGCTGGCCAAGAACGGCGAAGGCGTGCACCACATTGCTTTCGGGACGGACGGGGACGTCCAGGACGAGGCGGACGGAATCGCCGACAAGGGCGTCCGGGTGCTCTACGACGCCCCGCGGAACGGCTCGCTCGGCTCCCGGATCACCTTCCTGCACCCGAAGGACTGCCACGGCGTCCTGACCGAGCTGGTGCAGAAGAGCACCTGACCTCCGCGCGGCGCCCGCCGCCCCCGTGGAGCGCCCCGCCGCGGCGGACCGACGAGATCGTGACGTGATCGATATCACAGCGCGGTGTAGGGGCGTCAGGGATGGTGTGCTGTAACCGTTCGGACACTTCTGGTGCATTTCACAGCGGAAACCCCTGCGGGATCGAGCGTCCGGGGCTCAACGGACAAACGGGACAAACCTCCCAGTCCGTTCGGTTGAGCCCCCAACAGCACAGCACCCGGAGTACGCTGCATTCGCCGGAAGAGGTCTGGGGCGGCGCGCCCCTCAGGCAGGCGATCGACCGGTCCCCGGAACCTTGGCCCGTAGCCCCGTCACACCAGGATTGAGCCACATGCAGTCCGACATCGACGCCC
Organism: Spirillospora sp. NPDC049652; assembly: GCF_040675125.1. Taxonomy (NCBI): domain Bacteria; kingdom Bacillati; phylum Actinomycetota; class Actinomycetes; order Streptosporangiales; family Thermomonosporaceae; genus Spirillospora; species Spirillospora sp. NPDC049652. Next base: position 4,776 of record NZ_JBFAOF010000458.1, read on the forward strand.
AGCTCAGCAACTTCTTTGAAGACACGCCCCCGCGCGAGTTCGACGTGGTGCTTCGCGGCTACGACCGGCACCAGGTCGACGAGCACATCAAGCAGCTCGACAACGAGGTCCGCACCACCCGCGAGTCGACCTCGCAGCTCCAGCGCGAGCTGGCGGACGCCCACCGGCAGCTGCAGGAGCAGGAGCGCCCGACCTACTCGGGTCTCGGCGCCCGCATCGAGCAACTCCTCCGGCTCGCCGAGGAGCAGGCGACCGAGCTCGTCCAGGCGGCCCGCAGCGAGGCCAACGAGATCAAGGCCGCCGCGAAGGTGGAGGCCGCCGAGCTGCGCGCCACCGCCGAGAACGACGCCTCCGAGCTGCGCGCCACCGCCCAGCGCGAGTGCGACGACATGCGGGGCGCCGCCGAGCGCGAGGCCGAGGAGGTGCGCACCTCCGCCCGCCGCGAGGCCGACGAGCTGACCTCCACCACCGAGCGCGAGATCGCCAAGCTCCGCGCCACCGCCGACCACGAGGTCGCCGAGAAGCGCGCCACCGCCGAGCGCGAGATCGCCAAGCTGCGCACCACCACCGAGCGCGAGGTCGCCCAGCTGCGGGCGTCCACCAAGCGCGAGCGGGACGAGATCCTCACCACCGCCAAGCGGCAGGCCGACGAGATGCGCGCGCAGGCGCAGCGCATCCTGGAGGAGTCCGAGGCGCAGCGGGCGCAGGCCGAGGCCGAGTTCGAGATCCAGCTGGCCGCCCGCCGCGAGGAGGCCGACCGGCA
>NZ_JBFAOF010000459.1:0-5536 GCF_040675125.1 Spirillospora sp. NPDC049652
CGCGCACAGCTCCCGGTAGTCGGCGCGCAGGCCGCAGACCTCCGGGTCGCCGGACGCCGCGGCCCACTCCCGGTAGCGTCCCTCGACCTCGCGGGCGATGGCGCGCAGCAGCGGCGCGCGGTCCGACAGCGGCGCGCCCTCGATGGCCAGGGACGTCGCGGCCGGGACGGGCAGCTCGTCCTCGCGCAGCGACACGTTCAGCCCGACGCCGACGACGATCGCGTCGCCGACCTTCTCGACCAGGATCCCGGCGAGCTTGCGGTCGCCGACGAGCACGTCGTTCGGCCACTTCAGCACGGCGTCCACCGGCGCGTCGCCGTCCGCGCCGGCGAAGAACCGGTCGCCGGTCGCGCCGAACCCGGTCAGCCGCCGGACCGCCGACGCGACCGCGACGCCGGTGAGCAGCGGGGCCCAGGGCAGCCGGTCGGCCGGGACGGCGGGCCGCAGCAGCATCGAGAACGCCAGCCCGGACCGTGCGGGCGCGGTCCACGTGCGGCCGAGGCGGCCGCGTCCGGCGGTCTGCGACTCGGTCGCGAGCAGCACGCCCTCCTCCTCGCCCGCGCGCGCGAGCTCGGCGAGGTCGGCGTTGGTCGAGCCTGTCTCCTCCACCACCCGGACGCTCCGCCACAGCCCACCGGGCTGGACGAGCGCGCGCGCGAGCGCCGCCTCGTGGAGCGGCGGTCGGTCGAGGTTCCCATAACGAGTCACGTCCCCATCCAACCTCACCCCGCCCCGTGGCCCACCGGCAGTAGGCGATCTAAGGTGCACTCTGTGGACGGAGTGACGCTTAAGCGCGACAAGCAGAACGAACATGTGGCCGAGATCGTGCTCGACCGCCCGGAGGCGCTGAACGCCCTGTCGACCGCGATGGCGCGGCGGCTGGCGGCGGTGTGCGCGGAGGTCGCCGCGGACGGCTCGGTCCGCGCGGTCGTCCTGTCGGCCGCGGGCGACAAGGCGTTCTGCGTGGGCGCGGACCTCAAGGAACGCAACGCCATGACCGACGACGAGATCCTGGCGCAGCGGCCGGTGTTCCGCGCCGCGTTCGGCGGCGTGCTGAACCTGCCCCAGCCGGTCATCGCGGCGGTGCACGGGTACGCGCTGGGCGGCGGCTGCGAGTTCGCGCTGTCCTGCGACATGATCGTCGCGGACGAGACGGCCGTGTTCGGGCTGCCCGAGGTGTCGGTGGGGCTGGTCCCGGGCGGCGGCGGCACGCAGCTCGCGGTGCGCAAGCTCGGCTCCGGGCGCGCCGCCGACCTCGTCCTGACCGGCCGCCGCCTGGCCGCCGACGAGGCCGCCGCGATCGGTCTGGCCGACCGGCGCGTCCCGAAGGGCGAGGCGCGTGCCGAGGCGCTGGCGATCGCGGCGAGGATCGCCAAGAACTCCCCGATCGCCGTCCGCGCCGCCAAGCGCGCGATGCGCGTGGGCGGCGACCTCCCGCTGGAGGCGGGTCTCGACGTGGAGGAGAACGCCTGGCGCACGGTCGCCTTCTCCCCCGACCGCCGCGAGGGCATCGCCGCCTTCGCCGAGAAGCGCACCCCCGACTGGTCCACGCCTGCCTGACCCGACGCCCCGCCTGACCCCGTGCCCGCCTGACCCTCGGCCCGGGCTCCTCGCCGGAGCGCGTCGCGTCGCCGTCCAGGGCGTCACGACGCGCTCCGCGCGTCAGAGGGTCTTGGACATGTGGACGGCGTGGCGGCCCTCGATCTCCTCGCGGCCGGTCTCCCGGTAGCCGCGGCGTTCGTACCGGGCGATGTTGTCGGTCATCTTCTCGTTCGTGATCAGCCGGAGGGCGGGGAGGCCGAGCGCGCGTGCCTGGTCCTCGGCGTGGTCGAGGAGTCGGCGTCCCAGCCCCTCGCCCTGGCGGGACGGGTCGACGGCGACGTTGTCGACCAGCAGGCGGCCGTCCTCGGGGATGAGCACGATCAGGCCGGACAGGTCGTCCAGGACGTGCACCCGGCCCTCGTCGATCAGGGCGGCGTAGTCGGACAGGAGCGGCAGCGGCGGCGTGCCGATCACCTCCGTCCAGGGGTTGTAGGCGGCCTGGACGACCCGCTCGACGGCGGGCCGGTCGGACGGGACGGCGAGCCTGATCTCGGCCATGGGACTCCTCTCGGATCGGAGCCCCATTCTGGACACCCCGAGGGCGGCGAGACTGAACCCGGCCCCGAGGAAGCAGACGGCGGACCATCCGGCGGCGGCGTAGAGGGCGGTGGAGGCGGCGGCCCCGGTGGCGCTGCCGGCCGAGTAGAAGACCATGTAGCCGCCGATCACGCGGCTGCCCGCGTCCGGACGGCGGGTGTAGATCATGCTCTGGCTGGTCACGTGCACGGCCTGGACGGCGAGGTCGAGCAGCACCGCGCCGAGCGCCAGCGCCCACAGCGAGTGCCGGACGAGCGCCAGCGGCCCCCACGAGACCGCCAGCAGGACGAGCGCGACCGTGGTGGTGCGGACGCCGAGGCCCCGGTCGTGCAGGCGTCCGGCGGGCGCGGCGGCGAGCGCGCCCGCCGCGCCCGCGAGGCCGAACGCGCCGATCGCGGTGTGCGAGAGGCCGAGGTCGGTGAGCGGGAGGGCGACGCAGCTCCAGAGGGTGCTGAACGCGGCGAAGAGCAGCATGGCGAGCAGGCCGCGGGCGCGCAGCAGGGGCTCGCGGGCGAAGAGGACGACCGTGGAGCGCAGCAGGTCCGGGTACCGGACGCGCGGCCCGGCGTCCTGAGCCGGGAGCGCCCGGCGGAGCAGCAGCGCCAGCAGCGCCGTGACGGCCGCTGACAGCAGGTAGACCGAGCGCCAGCCGCCGAGGTCGGCGAGGACACCCGAGACCGTCCGGGCGAGCAGGATGCCGAGGACGATCCCGCTGGTCACCTGGCCCACGACGCGTCCCCGGTCGGCGGGGGACGCCAGGGACGCGGCGGCCGCGACCAGCGTCTGCGTGACCACCGCCAGCAGGCCGACCGCGGCGGCGGACGCGAACAGGACCGGGACGCGGGTGGCCGTGCCGAGCAGGGCGAGCGCCGCCGCGAGCAGGACGAGCTGCGCCGGGACGAGCCGCCGCCGGTCGAGCACGTCCCCCAGCGGGACCAGCAGGAACAGCCCGAGTCCGTAGCCGATCTGCGTCGCCGTGACGACCGCGCCGACGGCCCCGGCGCCGATGCCGAACTCGCCGCCGAGGGTCGCGAGCAGCGGCTGGGCGAAGTAGACGTTCGCGACGGCCGTGCCGCTCGCGACGGCGAACAGGAGGGTGGCCGCGCGCGACGGCCCATTCTGGTTGCAAGTTGCCACCGCTTGACCGTAGAGGCTTCTGGTGGCATCTTGCAACCATGGTGCGGCGGACGAGACTGGACGGCAGCGCGTGCCCGGTGGCGCGCTCCGTGGACGCCATCGGCGACTGGTGGTCGCTGCTGATCGTGCGGGACGCCTTCGACGGCAGCCGCCGGTTCGGGGAGTTCCAGCGCAGCCTGGGCGTGGCGAAGAACATCCTGTCCGCACGGCTGCGGGCGCTGGTCGCGGCCGGGATCCTGGAGCTCGTCCCCGCGTCGGACGGCAGCGCCTACCAGGAGTACGCGCTGACGGCGAAGGGACGCGACCTGTTCCCCGTGGTCGTGGCGCTGCGGCAGTGGGGCGAGCGGCACTCCTTCGAACCCGGCGAGGCGCACTCCGAACTGCTCGACCGGGAGGGCCGCCCGCTCGCGCCCATCGAGATCCGCGACGCGGACGGACGTCCGATCCGTCCCGAGGAGACGCGGGTCGAGAAGGTCTGACCCGGCGGAACGACGAAGCGCCCCCCGCCGCGAGGCGAGAGGCGCTTCAAACGACGAACCGTCAGCCGGTGTTCTGGAGGCCCGCCGCGACGCCGTTGACCGACAGCAGGAGCAGGTCCTCCAGGTGGGCGCGCTCCGACTCGTCGATGGCCGCGCCGGAGCGCAGCGCGCCGAGGGCGCGGAGCTGCAGGTGCGACAGCGCGTCCACGTACGGGTTGCGCAGCTCGACCGCGCGGGACAGGACGAGCCGGTTCTCCAGCAGCCGGTCGTGGCCGGTCACGGCGAGGACGAGGCGGCGCGTCCGGTCGTACTCCTCCAGCACCGCCGAGGCCATCTCCGGACGCCCGCCGAGGGCGAGGTAGCGCTCGGCAATCGCCCGGTCGGACTTGGCGAGGCTCATCTCGGCGTTGTCCAGCAGCGTCTGGAACAGCGGCCACTCGGCGTACGCCTCGCGCAGCTCGTCCAGGTCGCGGCCGTCGTCGGAGACGGCGGCGAGCCCGCTGCCCAGGCCGTACCAGCCGGGCAGGTTCACCCGGGTCTGCGTCCAGGCGAAGACCCACGGGATGGCGCGCAGGTCCTCCAGGCCCCGGGCCGCCTTCCGGCGGGACGGCCGGGACCCGATGCGCAGCTCGGCGATCTCCTCCAGCGGGCTGACCCGGCCGAACCAGGTGGCGAACCCGTCGGTCTCGATGAGCGACTGGAAGGAGCGCTTGGCGGCGGCGCTGATCCGGTCGGCGAGCGGGCGGAACCGGGCGGCGGCGTCCCGGGCGCGGTCCTGCACGGCGTCGGTGGACGCCAGCAGGATCGCGTTGGTGACCTGCTCCAGATGGCGGTGCGCGATCTTCTGCTGGCCGTACCGGGCGAAGATCACCTCGCCCTGCTCGGTCACCTTGAAGCGGCCCGCGACCGAGCCCGGCGCCTGCGCCAGGATCGCCCGGTGCGCGGGGCCGCCGCCGCGTCCGAGGGAGCCGCCCCGGCCGTGGAAGAGGGTCAGCTTGATGTCGTGCTCGGCGGCGAACTCCGCGAGCGCCTCCTGCGTGTCGTACAGCCTCAGCGTCGCCGAGGTCGGGCCGAGCTGCTTGGCCGAGTCGGAGTAGCCGAGCATGACCTCCAGCCGGCGGCCGGTGTCGTCCAGCCGCCGCCGGACGGCGGGGATCGCCAGCATCCCGGCCAGCACGGACGGCGCGCGCTCCAGGTCCTCGCCCGTCTCGAACAGCGGGATCACGTCGAGGACGGGCGCGTCGTCGCCGAGCGAGGCGGCCAGCTCGTGCACGTTCGCGATGTCCCGCTCGGTGCGGGTGAACGAGACGACGTAGCGGTGGCAGGCCTCGACGCCGAACCGGCGCTGGATCCACGCGACGACGCGGAGCGTGTCGAGGATCTCCTCGGTCATCTCGCTGCGCGGGCCGCCCGCCCGGACCTCCGCGAGAGCCTTCTCGTGCAGCTCGGAGTGCTGCCGGATCTCCAGCTCGGCCAGGTGGAACCCGAACGTCTCGACCTGCCAGACCAGGTCCTGCACGCGCCCGTACGCCTGCCGCTCCGCGCCCGCCTCGGCGAGCGAGTCGCGCAGCACGGTCAGGTCGGCGAGCAGCTCGTCCGGGCCGCCGTAGGCGAGGTCGGCGTCCCGCTCCAGCGTCGCGGCGATGCGGTCGGCGACGTGCAGGAGGAACTGCCGGTGCGGCTCGTCCGGGGACCGCTTGGCGATCTCGGCGAGCCGGGCGGGGCTCGCGGTGCGGGCGGCGGCGAGCGCGGCACGCAGCGCGGGCGAGGCGGGCGTGGTC
>NZ_JBFAOF010000460.1:0-5525 GCF_040675125.1 Spirillospora sp. NPDC049652
CACCCGCCGCGTCGGCGACCGCGACGTTGGTCGGGCTGCCGCCGGGGCGGGCGCCGGCGCTGGACGGGGTCACGCGTCGATCCCGGCGAGGAAGTCGAGGCAGGCGCGCACGTCGTCGAGGGGGCCCGTGCCCGGGGCGGGGTCCCCGGTCAGCACCGTGTCCTGTTCGAGGACGTACCAGCCGTCGTAGCCCGCGGCCTCCAGCGACCGGACGAGCCCTGCGACGTCCACGTCGCCCTTGCCGAGCGGCCGGTAGAGCCCGGCGCGGACGGCCTCGGTGTAGGTGAGCTCCCCGCACCGGAAGCGGTCGGCGAGCGCCGTGTCCACGTCCTTCAGGTGGACGTGCGCGATCCGGCCGGCGTGGCGGGCGGCGAGCTCAACCGGGTCCGTGCCGCCGAGGAGCAGGTGCCCGCTGTCGAGGCAGAGGCCGATCGCGGCGCCGTCGAGCACCCGCCGGACCTCCTCGGCGCGTTCCACCATCGTGCCCACGTGCGGGTGCAGGACGGCGCGGACCCCGGCGTCCGCCGCGTGCCCGGCGATCCGGTCCAGGTTGGCGAGCAGGGTCACCCAGCCGGTGGCGTCCAGGAGGGGGCGCTCGTCGTAGCCGTCCAGCCCGGTCGCGGCCGCGAGGACGAGCACCAGGCCGAATGTGGAGCGTTCCATTTCGTCCGCGCCGAAGGCCGTGAGGGCGGCGGTCACCTCCGGCAGCGGGTCGTGGGCGGGGTCGTGCAGCACCACCGGGACGAAGCCGCCCACGGGGCGCAGCCCGTGCCGGGCCAGCAGCGCGGTGCGGTCTGCGGGGTCGTCCGGCAGGAAGCCCTCGGGACCGAACTCGGTCGCCACCAGGCCGAGCTCGCGCATCTCCGCCAGCACCCGGCCGGGGGCGAGCCGGCGGCCCCAGCCGGGCACCTCGCACACCCCCCATGAGATCGGGGCTCCCGCGACACGATCACTGATCATCGGATCACCACTCCCCTGCGGCGTTCGGCAGGCCGGCCGCAGACCGGCTCGCCGAGAGTCTCGGTGATCATCCGAATACTTGTCAATAGTTTGTCATGACATTATGAGGTAATAAGCTAATCTCCGCGCGGCGGTACGATGGAGCCTCGTCCCGCTCCCCGAGAGGTCTCGATCGGTGAACCGTCCCGCCCTGTCCGTGGACCGCAACAGTCCCGTCCCCCTCTACTTCCAGGTCGCCCAGCAGCTCGAGGCCGCCATCCGGGACGGGAAGGTGGCCCCGGGCGAACGGCTGGAGAACGAGGTCCAGCTCGCCGACCGGTGCGGGCTGTCGCGCCCGACCGTCCGGCAGGCGATCCAGCACCTGGTGGACAAGGGCCTGCTCGTCCGCAAGCGCGGGGTCGGCACCCAGGTGGTGCAGGCCCAGGTGCGCCGCTCGGTCGAGCTGACCAGCCTGTACGACGACCTCGCCGCGGCGGGCGGCGAGCCCCGCACCGAGGTGCTGGAGCTCGCCACCGCCGAGGCCCCCGACCAGGTGGCCAAGGAGCTCGGGGTGCCGCCCGGCTCGCCGGTGGCCAAGCTGCGGCGGCTGCGCTACACCGGCGCCGAGCCGCTGGCCCTGCTCACCAACTACCTCCCCGGCGGGCTGCTGGAGCCGACCGCCGCCGACCTCGCCGAGCACGGCCTCTACGAACTGCTCCGCGCCGCCGGGATCAACCTGCGCATCGCCAACCAGACGATCGGCGCGCGCGGCGCGACCGCCGCCGAGGCGCAGGCCCTGGACGAGCGGCGCGGCGTCCCGCTGCTCACCATGACCCGCACCGCCTACGACGACAAGGGGCGCGCCGTCGAGTACGGCTCGCACGTCTACCGCGCCAGCCGCTACTCCTTCGCCCTCACCCTCGTCGAACGCTGACCCGCTCCGGGCCACCCGGCGCACCCCTCCCGCAGGCCACCGGCGGCCGGCGGGCAGGCGGACGGCGGGTGGCGGCGAGATGAAAATTAGAGCGCTCTATTGAATTAGAGCGCTCTAACGCTTAGCGTACGGGCGTTCGTTCCCCTCACCCCCACACCCGGAGGAACGCTCCATGCGCTCTGCACGCACCGGCCGCCCGATCGCGCTCGCGGCCCTCACCGCCGCCCTCGCGGCGCTCGCCGCGCCCGCCTCGGCGACGACCGGCGACCTCGCCACCGCGCACGCCCGGCTGGAGACCCCGCCGAACTTCGACGACAAGGCCGGCGGCTCCGCCAACGCCGACGACCCGGCCATCTGGAACCACCCGTCCGACCGCCGCGGCGACCTGGTCATCGGCACGCTGAAGAAGGCGGGCCTCGCCGTCTACGACACCGCGGGGAACGAGATCCAGCGCTTGGCCGCCCCCGCCGCGCCGACCGCCGGCGACTCCGCCGGCCGGTTCAACAACGTCGACGTGGTGTACGGCTGGAAGCTGGGCGGCCGGAAGGTGGACGTCGCGGTCGTCTCCGACCGGGGCCGCGACACCATCCGCACCTACGTGATCGACCCGGCCGCGGCCAAGGAGCACCGGGCCCCGCTCACCGACGTGACCCTGCCCTCCGCCCCGCCGGTCTTCTCGTCCTCCGCGGCCGAGGTCAACGAGCAGCGGACCGCGTACGGGCTGGCCGCCTGGAAGGGCGGCGACGGCGTGCCCTACGTCGCGGTGAGCCGCCGCAACACCACCCGGGTCGGGCTGTTCCGGCTGGTCGCGACGGCGGCCGGCAAGGTCGGCTACGCCCCGGTGCGCAACGTCGACCTGCCCGCCTCGTTCGCGCTGCCGAACGGCGGCACCTGGGCGCCGTGCGAGGAGCCCGGCGAGGACCCCCAGGTCGAGGGCATGGTCGGCGACCCGGAGCACGGCGTGCTGTACGCGGCGCAGGAGGACGTCGGCGTCTGGCGGATCCCGCTGGGCGGCGGCAAGCCCGCGCTCGTGGACCGGGTGAAGGAGTACGGCGTTCCGGCCACCTACGATCCGCTGACCGAGGAGTGCCACGTCACCGGCGCCGACCCGGGCTACGGCGGCACGCACCTCACCGCCGACGCCGAGGGCCTCACGATCTACGCCAAGGACGACGGCGAGGGCTACCTGCTCGCGTCCAGCCAGGGCGACAACACCTTCGTCGCCTACGACCGCGAGGACGACAACGACTACCTCGGCCGGTTCCGGATCGCGCCCGGCACGAGCGCGGACGGGTCGGAGGAGTGCGACGGGGCGATGGTCACCAGCGCCCCGGTCGGCGACTTCAAGCACGGTCTGCTGGTCGTCCAGGACGGCTTCAACGCGCCGGACGAGACCGGGTCGGACGGCGAGGTCCGCACCAACACCAATTTCAAGTTCGTCGACTGGCGCGAGGTCGCCGAGCCGCTGGACCTGGACGTCGCCCCCGGCGACTGGGACCCGCGCGACTGACCTCGCGGTCCGGTGGCCCGGCCGGGTACCGTCCTGGCCACCGGACCCGCCGCGGCCACCGTCCTCTTCGTGGCCACCGGACGGTCCGGGCCACCGGACCGTCCGCCCGAGCCGAGGAGCCGCTGCCCGCATGCCGTACCCCACGCTGGAGGACGTCGCCGCCCGCGCCGGGGTGTCCCGCGCCCTCGTGTCCCTGGTGATGCGCGGCTCGCCCAAGGTCGGCGCGACCCGCCGCGAGGCGGTCCTGGCCGCGGCGAGCGAGCTAGGCTACCGGCCGAACGCGATGGCCCGGGGCCTGGCCGCCGGCCGGACCGGCATCGTCGGCGTCCTGCTCGACGACCTCGGGGACCCGCTCGCCGCCGGTGTGCACGAGGGGCTCGCCGAGGCGGCGGGGGGCCGCGAGCTGCGGTTCCTGCTGGCGACCGGGCGCGGCGAGGCGGCCGCCGCGCGCACGGCCCTGGACGAGCTGCTCGACCTGCGCCCGGACGGCCTGGTGCTCGTCGGCGCGCGGCTGACGTCCGCCGATCTCGACCGCGCGACCGCGAGCTGCCCGATCGTCGCGGTCCTCCCGACGTCCAAAGCCGACCGTGCCGACACGGTGCGGGCCGAACCGGGCGGGCCGGTCCGCCTGGCGGTCGGGCATCTGGTCGCGCTGGGCCACCGCCGGATCGCCATCGCGGACGCCGGCCACCGCCCCAGCCCGCTCCGGCGCGTCTACCGCAGCGCCCTGAAGGCCCACGGGATCGACGCGTCCGTCCTGGATCTCGCCGCCCTGCGAGCCGCCGCAACCCGCACCACCTCAGGCGACGCGACTGACCGGCTCCCGAGCACGGGGCTCGCCGTGCCGGACGCCTCGGGCGTCGGACCCGCGACCGCCGCCATCGCGCTCGGTGATCCAGGCGGGGCCGCCGTGCTGACCACGCTGCTGCGCGCGGGCCGCCGCGTCCCGCAGGACGTCTCCGTCCTCGCGCACGGCGAGGCTCCGGAGGCGGACGCGGTCGGCGTCACGACGGTCGCCGTCCCGGCCCGCGAGCTCGGCCGCCGGGCGATGGCCGCGCTTTTGGACCGCCTCGACGGCGGCGACCCCGACCGGCGGCCGGTGCGCGCGACCGTCCAGGCCGTCCTCACCGACCGGGGGTCCACCGGCCCAGTCCGACGCGCCTGAACCGCTACACGGCGACGCGCAGGCCGGGAACCGCCAGGCTGACAGGGCCGGAGCAGTGGGCCCGGGCCTCGGCGAGCGCGGCGACGGGGTCGGCCCAGGGCCGCAGATGGGTGAGGATCAACTGCCCGGCCCCCGCCCGGGTCGCGGTCTCGGCCGCCTGGGCAGGGGTCAGGTGATGGCGAGTTGACCCGGGCGTGTCCACAGCGGCCGCCGCCTCGCACAGCAAGACGTCGGTGCCGCGGGCGAGTGCGTCCAGCTCAGGGCACGCGCCGGTGTCGCCGGAATAGGTGAGGCTCGCCCCGCCTGCGGAGACCTGGACGGCCACGGCCGGTACTGAATGCACGACCGGCACCGTCCGGACGGTGAACGGCCCGATCCGATACGGCTCGGGCCGTGTGTCGATCCATCGCAGCGCGCCGGTGTAGGGGCGTCCGTCGCCGACGACGCTTCCGGCGGAACCCGCCGGGGCGAGCACCGGGAGAGTTCCGGACGCGCCCCGGCGGTCCCGCAGGTACGCCAGCGGCACCAGGTCGGCGCAGTGGTCGCGGTGCGGATGGCTGAGCACCACGGCGTCCACGGCGCACGGGTCGGCCCACCGTTGGAGCGGACCGAGCGCGCCGGTCCCGAGATCGAGCAGGATCCGGACGCCCGCGTGCTCCAGCAGGTAGCAGGAGCACGCGGCGTCCGGGCCGGGCACGGTGCCGGCGCACCCCACGACGGTGAGGATCACCGCGGCGTCCGGACGGTCACGCCAGGACGCGGTCGACCAGGTCGGCGACCGCTCCGACGGCGCACGCCGCGACGACCACGTCGGCCGCCGCGAGCACATCGGGATGGCCGTCGCCGACCGCCACACCCGTCCCCGCCGCGCGGATCATGTCGATGTCGTTCGGGTTGTCGCCGATCGCCGCGACCTCGGCGAGCGGCACCCCCCGCGCGGCGGCCAGCTCGCGCAGCGCGGCGCCCTTGGTCGCGCC
>NZ_JBFAOF010000461.1:0-5519 GCF_040675125.1 Spirillospora sp. NPDC049652
GCTAGACGACGCTCTTCCGATCTCGCGGCCGACAGCGACCTCGCCGCCAGGCTCGCCGGCATCGCCGACCATGTCGTGCCCGAGTTCCTCGACGCGCCCGTGGGCGCCGCCTTCGGCGCGCGCCTCTACCCGGGTTTCGCCCACTACGGCCCTGACGGGATCGCCACCGCCGCCGGGCTCAGCCCGGACGTGCTGGACGAGACCGCGCTGCCCTCCCTGCCGTGACCGGCGGAAACGCCGCCGTCGGTGACGGCGCGGCCGTTGCGGGCGGCGGGCAAGCGAAGGTCGGCGACGACGGGGACCCGGAGGCCCAGGTCTCGGTCGTCCGGGGGATGAGGGCGGCTTACGCGCTCGCGTGGCAGGCGTGTCCCGGCATGCTGCTGCTCCAGCTCGTCATGGCCGTGGTCGGCGGTATCGCGCCGGTCGCCACCGCCTGGCTGACCAAGGTCGCGCTGGACGAGCTCACCGCCTCCCATCCCCGGACCGGCGCGCTGGTGTGGATGGCGGCCGGAATCGGCGGCCTCGGCGTCGTCATGGCGTCCTCCACGGCCGTCACCACCTACGCGCAGGGACGCGCCAGACGCGCCATCGGCCTGCTGTCCCAGGACCGGCTGTTCGCCGCCGTCAACCGGATGAACGGGCTGGCCCGCCTGGAGGAGCCCCGGTTCCACGACCGGCTGCGGCTCGCGCAGCAGTCCGCCGAGCACGCGCCGGACCAGCTCGTCCAGACGGGCCTGTCCGGCCTGCAGGGGACCCTCGGCATCGTCGGGTTCCTCGGCACGCTGCTGGCGATCAACCCGGTCATGGCGGGCGCCGCCCTGCTGGCCGCGGTCCCCGCGATGGTCGCCCACCTGGCGCTCAGCAGGCGGCGGGCGGGGCTGATGTGGCAGACCAGCCCCGGGCTGCGCCGCAAGATCTTCTACCAGATGCTCCTGACCGACCTGCAGGCCGCCAAGGAGGTCCGCCTGTTCGGGCTGGGCGGCTTCCTGCACGGCCGGATGCTCACCGAACTGCGCACCGCCAACGACGCCGAGGACCGGCTCGAACGCGGTGTCGTCCGCGTCCAGGTCATGCTTGCGGCCCTCGGCGCGCTACTCGCGGCCGCGGGCCTGCTGTGGGCGGTGACCGCCGCCGCCCACCGGACGATCAGCATCGGCGACGTGTCGGTCTTCATCGGCGCCCTGGCGGGAGTCCAGACCGGGCTGACCGGTCTGGTCCAGGGCATCGCCATGGGACACCAGTCGGCCCTGGTCTTCCACCACTACCTGACCGTGGTCGGGACGGCCGACGACCTCACCCCGCCCCGGCGGCGGCCCCGCGACCTGGCCCCGCTCACCCACGCCATCGAACTGCGCGACGTGTGGTTCCGCTACGGCGAGGACGGCCCGTGGGTGCTGCGCGGGCTGAGCCTGACCATCCCGCACGGCACCAGCCTCGCCGTCGTCGGCCTCAACGGAGCGGGCAAGAGCACGCTGGTCAAACTGCTCTGCCGCTTCTACGACCCGCAGCGCGGCGCCGTCCTGTGGGACGGCGTCGACATCCGCGACATCCCCGTGGCGCAGCTGCGGCAGCGGATCGGCGCGGTGTTCCAGGACTACATGGACTACGACCTCACCGCCGCCGAGAACATCGGCCTCGGCGACCTGGACGCCATCGACGACCCGGAGCGGATCCGCGCCGCCGCCGAGCGCGCCGGTGTCCACGAGGTCGTCGAACGGCTGCCCGCCGGCTACCGGACGATGCTCAGTAGGCTCTTCCACGCGGGCGACGAGGAGGACGAGCAGGTCAGCGGCGTCCACCTCTCCGGCGGGCAGTGGCAGCGCCTCGCCCTCGCCCGGGGGCTGATGCGGCAGGGACGCGACCTGATGATCCTGGACGAACCCAGCTCGGGGCTCGACGCGATGGCCGAGGCGGCGGTCCACGACCGGCTCCGCGAACTCCGCGCCGGTTCCACCAGCCTGCTGGTGTCGCACCGGCTGAGCGCCGTGCGCCGGGCCGACCGGATCGTCGTCGTCCAGGACGGCCAGGTGCTGGAGAGCGGCGACCACGCCACCCTCATGGCGTCCCCGGACGGCGTCTACGCCCGGCTCTTCCGCAGTCAGGCGGAGGGGTACCAGGAGGACCTGGAACCGGCGGCCGCCGAATGACCCAGACCCTGGTCGTGGTGGCGGTGGTGGCGGCGGTGATCGCCGCGCTCGCCCTGGCGGCCCGGCTGCTCCTGACCGCGGTCACGGTGCGGGGCGGCAGCATGACGCCGTCCCTGAACCCCGGCGACGTGCTGCTGGTGCTGCGGCATCGTCGCCGGACCCGGCCGGGGCGGATCGTCGTCGTCCAGCGCCCTGACCCGGTGACGGGGTGGGCCGCCCCGCCGGCCGGGAAGGGCTGGTACGTCAAACGCGTCATGGCGGTGCCCGGGGACGTCGTGCCGTCCTGGGTGGCGGGTGAACAGCCTGAACGCGTCCCGCCCGGGATGCTCGTCGTTCGCGGCGACCACCCGCTTTCCGAGGATTCGAAACAATGGGGGCTGTGTCCGGCGGAGCAGATGTACGGAGTGGTTCTCTGCCGGCTTCGGGCCGCCTCCTCAGATGTCATTCCCCAGAACGGATAGGCGGGATTGGGACCTGCCCTGTCGAATTGCTTCCCCCTGGCCTCATTCCCTCCGGTCTTTTTTCCGGAACCGGTTGATCGCAAGGCCCGGACGGTCTTGAATGCGGGCGGTCACCTGAAGAGACCTGGACGCCTGGGAGGCAGCGGTGGGCAGACCGGAGCGGCCGCTGGACCGGGACGCCGGGCCCGTCCAGGCCTTCGCGGACGAGCTGCGGCAGCTTCGGCGCAAGGCGGGCAGCCCCTCGTACCGGGTGCTGGCCTCGCGGGCGAACTACTCCCACACCGTCCTGTCGGACGCGACGCGCGGCGAACGGCTGCCCACCCTCGCGGTGACCCTGGCGTTCGTCCGGGCCTGCGGAGGCGACCCGGCCGAATGGGAGGCGCGGTGGCACCTGCACCGCCAGCTCGCCGAAGGGTTCGTCCCGCAGATCGCGACGGTGGCCACCACCGAACCGGCCGACACCGTGGCCGCGACGGACACCGTGGATGCGATGGACACCGTGGATGCGATGGACAGCGTGGCCGCGAACCCCTCCGACGCAGAGACTTCTGCTGACGAGACGGCGCTTCCCGAGGACACGCCGCCCTCCTCGCGAGCTGCTTCCGAGCCGCTGCCTCCGGCGGACGGGTCCACGCCGGCGGGGACGACTGCCGGACGTCCGCCGAGGAAACGGCCCACCGGGGCGATCGTCCGGTACGCGGCGGCGGCCCTCGTCATCGCGGTGGTCGCGGGCACCTGCGGCTGGTGGCTCCGGCCCGTCCACCCGGGTCGGGCCGCGGCGGCCTCCACCCGGGTGGACGACGGCACGGACCCCAAGGTCGCGGGATGCCTCACCGACGGCTTCCCTGAGGACCACGTCACCGTCAGGCTCGACCGCGCGGCCAAGCTGCACGGCCGCGTGCTTCCGGCGGGGACGCAGGTCGGCGACGCGTACCTGTTCTTCTCTCCGCGATGCGCCGGCGCGTGGACCCGGTTCGTCCCGACGCCCGGGCTCAACCCCGACCCGAACGAGACGTCGGCGGCCTCGGTGTCGGTCCAGGTGGACCGCCCGATCGACGGCACCTCCTCGTTCTGGCGGATGGGCCACGTCGACACCAGTTACTCCAACCTGCTGCTGGTCGGCATCGGCTGCGTGACCGGCAGTGTGACCGTGCGGATGACCGGCCAGGACGCCGTCGGCAGCGCCCACACCCGCTGCCTGGGACGTCCCTGACCGGCCGGAACGGTGCTCAGGTGCCGCGCGCGAAGAAGTCGGCCGCGCGGCGCTCGCCCGCCAGCGACCACAGCACGACCGCGTTCACCACCATGACGAACAGGGTGAGGACGACGCCTCCGGCGACCGACGGAGGCTTGGACGCGAACGGCTCGTGGCGGGGAGTGGCGACGTCCCACAGTTGCACCAGCACCGCCACCCCGCCCGCCAGCCCCAGGACGAGTGCGGTGATGGCGTACGCCCGCGCCCACAGCCGTCCGCGGACGAGCCCGGCCGCCACCGAGCCCGTGATCCCGGCACCCGCCGCGGCGAGCGGGAAGGCGCCGGGGGCGAGCGCCAGCGACACGAGAGATCCGAACAGGGCGAGCGCGGTCAGCAGCGTGAAGTACGCGGCCGCCAGCCACACCGGACCGGGAGCGGTCGCCGGACGGGCCCGGTCCGGCGCGGCCAGCGCCTCCGCCCGCGTCAGCGTCTGGCCCTCGAAGTACCGCGCGCCCGCGTCCCCGTAGGGCAGGCGCGCCATCGCCACGCACGTGCCCGCGCAGATGAACGCCGCCACCTTCGTCCCGGCGCCGGGCGCGTTGAGCAGAAGCAGCCCGCCGAGTGCGCCGAGACCCGCCACGACGACCAGGACGGGTCGCGCGCGCTGGATCCCGAAGTGCACCGCCAGCCCCGCGCCCGCGGTGAACAGGCCGAGCACGAGCAGTGCCAGCACCATCGCCGCCGGCGCGCCCGACGGGTCCTTCTGGCAGATCCCGTCGCCGGTGGTGCCGTAGCACGGCGTTCCGTCGAAGGTCTGTCCCGTCGGTTCGGCGAAGGTGAACACGCTTCCGGCGATCGCGAAACCGCACATCGCCGCCGCCAGCGTGTAGGCGAGGAACGCCGACGCGTGCACCTGCTCGGGAATGAGGCGGCGACTCGTCGGCGTGGCCGGATAGGCGGACCGCTGGTACACGGGCGGCTCCGTTCGGGGGACGGGCGGGCCTCCGTCGGGCCCGCTGGTCCGCTCATTCGGCCAGTTCAACAGGTTGTCCGGCCACCTCCGGACAACCGCTGACAACATGGCCGCCCGTGACCACGGCGTTCTCCGCGCGACTCCTGACATCGGGCTCGGGATGGGCCGCCGTGCGGTGCTCCGGGTCCGGCGCGGGCGGGGTCCGGCGGTCGAGGCGCAGGGAGAGGACGAGGACGGCCAGCCCGGCGAGGCCGACGAGCAGCGCCGCGTAGCCGATGCCCGCGCGACCGCCCAGGGCGTCACCGGCGGCACCGGTGGCGCCCCCGATGCTGATGCCGATGTAGATCGTGCTCTGGTGGAGGCCGAGGACCAGCGGGGCGGCCGAGGGCGCGGCGGCGGTGGCCCGCAGCTGCTGCGGGACGTTGATCATCCAGTGCAGCGTGCCCCAGCAGACGGCGGCGGCCAGCGCGCCCGCGAAGGTGGCCGCGATCGGCGGCGTCACGGTGACGGCGGCGACCAGCAGCGGAGCGGCGCCGACGATGACCCGGGCCGGGCCGAACCGGTCGGTGAGCCGGCCCACGGCGAAGTTCCCGCAGACCGCTCCGGCGCCGAAGAACAGCAGGATGAGGGACGCCCGGTCCGGATCGCCTCCGGCCGCCGGACGGGTGACCTCGTCGATGCGGGTGTAGACGGTCCAGCTCGCGCTCAGGCAGAGGCAGGTCGCCGCGAGCGTCGCCACCACC
>NZ_JBFAOF010000462.1:0-5504 GCF_040675125.1 Spirillospora sp. NPDC049652
CGCGCTCTTCTCCTCCGCCTTCTTCCCCCCCGAGCTGCTGCACCCGGCGAGCGCGGCGGTCAGCGCGAGCGCGGCTGCGGTCATGGCGAGCAGTGGTCTGCGCGTGGTCGGTATCGGCACTGCGGTCTCCGTCCGGTGGGGGGTGGGCGATCGGATGGACCACATACTGTCGGGTTCTCCGCTCCAGGTCACGGCTGTTTCTCGACGGACCGGACGGGTATACGGATCTGTTGGCGTGGAAGATCATCCGCTGCGGCGGCCCGCCTCACCGCCGCACCTCCGCCACCTCCACGACGCGGCCCTCGCGCCGGGACACCTCGCACGCCTCGGCCAGGTAGAACGCCTCCAGCGCCTCCTCCGGCGGGCACGGGTTGGCCAGCTCCCCCGCCGCGACCTGGAGGAACACCTCCAGCTCGGCGTCGTAGGCGGCGGCGAACCGCTCCAGGAACCCGGAGTAGGCCGCGCCGCCCCGCCCGTCGCCGGGCAGCGGGGTGAGCGGCGTGCGGCCGTCCAGGCCCGCGACGACGCTGTCCTTCGCGCCGAACACCTCCAGCCGGACGTCGTATCCGGCCGCGTTGTACCTGGTGGCGGCGAGGAGGCCGAGCGTCCCGTCGTCCAGGACGAGCAGCGCCGCGCCGGTGTCCACGTCACCGCACTCGCGGAAGAACGCGTCGCCCCGGTTGGCCCCGGCGCTGACGACGCGGACGACCTCGCGCCCGGTCACGTACCGGACCGAGTCGAGGTCGTGGATCAGGCAGTCGCGGAACAGGCCGCCCGACATCGGGACGTACTCGGCGGGCGGGGGCGCGGGGTCGAACCCGCACGACCGGACGGTGTGCAGCCAGCCGAGCCGTCCGGACGCCACGGCGTCCCGCGCGGCCCGGTACCCGGCGTCGAACCGGCGCTGGAACCCGACCTGGACCGGGACCCGCGCGGACCGGGCGGCGCGCAGGATGTGGAGCGTTCCATCCACGTCCGGGGCGAGCGGCTTCTCGCAGAACACCGGCCTTCCGAGGGCGACGGCCCGCTCGACGAGCGCGGCGTGCGCACCGGTGGCCGCCGCGACGACGTACGCGTCCGCGCCGGCGTCGAACAGGGCGTCCACGCTGCTCAGCGCGCGCACGGCGGCGGACGGCGAGTGGGTGGGGCGGAGGCGTTCCGCCGTGGCGGCGGCCCGGCGCGGGTCCGCGTCCGCGATGACGAGTTCGGCGACGTGGGGCGAGCGGGCCAGGGCGGCGGCGTGCCGCGCGCCGATCCGGCCCGCGCCGGCGAGTGCGATCCTCATGGTCCCTCCCGGGCGGGGGTGGGTGGGCCCCGAGTGTGCTGGAGCGTTCCAGTACCGTCAACGGCCCGGATGCGGCGGCCCCGGCGTTAGGGGCGACCGGAATCCGGCCTTCCATGACAATACGAACAAGCGCTAGGTTGCCTTCATGCGCGTGTTCCTCACCGGAGCCTCGGGCTTCGTCGGCTCGCACACCGTCGCCGCCCTGCTGGCCGCCGGGCACGAACCGCGCGCCCTCGTCCGCGATCCGGAACGCGCTGCCCGGACCCTCGCCCCGCTGGGCGTGGAGGCGTCCCGCGTCGAGTTCGTCCAGGGCGACATGCTGGACGCCGCCGCGGTGTCCCGGGCGCTGGAGGGGTGCGACGCCGCGATCCACGCCGCCGCCGCGATCGGCGTCACCGGACCGTCGGGCGACCTGGTCGCGGCCAACGTCACCGGCACCCGCAACGTCGTCGGCGGGGCCGTCGAGCGCGGCCTGTCCCCGGTCGTGCACGTCTCGTCGGTCGCGGTGTTCGTCCCGCCGGACGGCCCGGTGATCACGCCGGACAGCCCGCTGGCCGCCCCGCACACCGACTACGGGCGGTCCAAGGTCGCGGCCGAGCGGTACGTCCGGGAGGCGCAGTCCGGCGGCGCGCCGGTCGCGATCGTCTACCCCGGCGGCGTCTTCGGCCCGCACCAGCCGCAGCTGGACGCGCTCGCCGGGTGCAGCAGCTCGGGGGGGAAGAAGGCGGAGGAGAAGAGCGCGAACCCGGGCGGGGGCGGCGGTCCCCGGCTGAAGATCGCCATGGTCACCCATTCCGGACCCGGTGACACCTTCTGGGACATCGTCCAGAAGGGGGCGAAGACCGCCGCCGCCAAGGACAACGTGCAGTTCCTCTACTCGGCCGACCCGGACGGCGGACGGCAGGCCCAGCTCGTCCAGACGGCGATCGACCAGAAGGTGGACGGCATCGTCGTCACCCTCGCCAAGCCGGACGCCATGAAGGACGTGCTGGCCCGCGCCGCCGCCGCGAAGATCCCGGTCGTGTCGATCAACTCCGGCGCGGACGCGTCGGCGAAGCTCGGCGCGCTGGTCCACTTCGGCCAGGACGAGAGCGTCGCGGGCGAGGCGGCCGGGCGGCAGCTCGCGAAGATCGGCGCGAAGAAGGCGCTGTGCGTCGTCCACGAGCAGGGCAACGTCGGGCTGGAGTCGCGCTGCGCGGGCGCCAAGAAGACCTTCGGCGGCTCGATGCAGAACCTCTACGTGACCGGCACGAACATGCCGCAGGTCAAGTCGGCGATCACCGCCAAGCTGCAGGCGGACAAGGGCATCGACGGCGTGCTGACGCTCGGCGCGCCGTTCGCCGCGACGGCCGTCCAGTCGGCGCAGGAGGCCGGCAGCAAGGCGAAGATCGGCACCTTCGACATGAACAAGGACCTGGTCGCGTCCGTCAAGGACGGCTCGATCCAGTTCGCCGTGGACCAGCAGCCGTACCTCCAGGGCTACGAGGCCGTGGACGAGCTGTGGCTCTACCGCAACAACGGCAACGTGCTCGGCGGCGGGCGGCCCGTCCTCACCGGCCCCGCGATCGTGACCAAGGACAACGCGGACCAGATCGCGCCGTTCGCCGAGCGGGGCACCAGGTGACGCAGGCCGCCACCGGGGGCGCCGCGCGGGACGAGCGGGTGGCGCGGCGCGACCCGCTGCGCCGGCTGCTCGTCCGGCCCGAGCTCGGCGCGCTGATCGGCGCGGTCGCGCTGTTCGTGTTCTTCTCCGTGACGGCCGACGCGTTCCTGCGCGCGCCGTCGTTCTCGACCGTGCTGTACGCCTCGTCCACCTTCGGGATCATGGCGGTCGGGGTGTCGCTGCTGATGATCGGCGGCGAGTTCGACCTGTCGGCGGGGGTGATGGTGACCAGCGCCGCGCTGGTCGCCTCGCTCGTGTCGTTCCAGTTCACGCTGAACGTGTGGGCGGGCGTGGCGGTCTCGCTGGCCGTCACGCTCGCGCTCGGCGTCCTGAACGGCCTGCTGTTCGTCTGGACGAAGCTGCCGAGCTTCATCGTCACGCTGGCGACCTTCCTGATGCTCGCCGGGGCGAACCTGGGCGTGACCAAGGCCGTCACCGGCAACGTCGCGTCCGACTCGATCCGCGACATGGACGGCTTCGCGAGCGCCAAGAGCGTGTTCGCCTCCGAGGTCGCCGTCGGCGGGGTCAACGTGAACGTCACGGTGTTCTGGTGGCTCGGGTTCACCGCCGTCGCGACCTGGATCCTGCTGCGCACCCGCGCCGGGAACTGGATCTTCGCGGTGGGCGGGAACGCGCCCGCCGCCCGCGCGGTCGGCGTCCCGGTCGCCCGGACCAAGATCGCGCTGTTCGCCGGGGTCGCGTTCTGCGCCTGGTTCTCCGGGATGCACCTGCTGTTCGCGTTCGCCACCGTCCAGTCCGGCGAGGGTGTCGGCAACGAGTTCTTCTACATCATCTGCGCGGTGATCGGCGGCTGCCTGCTGACCGGCGGCTACGGCTCGGCGATCGGCGCCGCGATCGGCGCGTTCATCTTCGGGATGGTCAACAAGGGCATCGTGTACGCCGACTGGAACCCCGACTGGTTCCGGTTCTTCCTCGGCGCCGCGCTGCTCGCCGCGACCGTCGTCAACCACCTCGTCCGGCGGAGGGCCGAGCGGTGACCGCCCTGGTGAAGCTGACCGGAGTCGGCAAGGACTACGGCGGCGTGATCGCGCTGCGGGACGTGACGCTGGAGGTCGGGGCCGGCGAGGTGGTGTGCGTCCTCGGCGACAACGGCGCGGGCAAGTCCACCCTCATCAAGATCATCGCCGGGCTGCACCGGCAGGACTCCGGGACCTATGAGGTGCAGGGCGAGCCGGTCGCGTTCGCCTCGCCCCGCGACGCGCTCGACCTCGGCATCGCGACCGTCTACCAGGACCTCGCCGTCGTCCCGCTCATGCCGGTCTGGCGCAACTTCTTCCTGGGGTCGGAGCGGCGGAAGGCGCTCGGCCGCCTCGACGTCGAGTCCATGCGCCGCACCACCCGCGACGAACTGCTCGCCATGGGCATCGACCTGCGCGACGTGGACCAGCCGATCGGCACCCTGTCGGGCGGCGAGCGGCAGTGCGTCGCGATCGCCCGAGCGGTGCACTTCGGCGCGAAGGTCCTCGTCCTGGACGAGCCGACCGCCGCGCTCGGCGTGAAGCAGGCCGGGGTCGTGCTGCGCTACATCGTGCAGGCGCGCGAGCGCGGCCTCGGCGTCGTGTTCATCACCCACAACCCGCACCACGCCTACCCGGTCGGGGACCGCTTCCTGATCCTCAACCGGGGCCGTCCGATCGGCTACCACGGCAAGGACGAGATCACCCGCGAGGAGCTGACCGCGCTCATGGCGGGCGGCGCGGAGCTGGAGCAGCTCGCGCACGAGCTGCGCGCCACGGGCTCGGCCGAGACCGCGCGCGAGATCGGCGAGGAGGCGCGCAGCCTCGGCATCCCCGACGAACCGGCCGGCTGACGCCTGTCCGCCCGTCCGCCTGCGCCCTCGCGGGTGGGCGGGCGGGCGGGCTACGTCCAGGTCGCCTTCGCGAGGACGTTCTCCAGGCCCGGCGTCCGCCAGAAGTCCACGATCAGGATCTTCGACTCGGGCAGGTACCAGATCCGCTCGGTGTAGGTCGTGGACGTCCGCGTCTTGAAGCCGTGCTCGTCGGTCGACGTCCGCGTCCAGCACGGGACCGTCCACTCGAAGTACCGCGCCTTGCGCGAGCCGACGGACGCGGACCTGCTCACCGTGCGGCTCGCGCCGTGCTTGGCGTCCGAGACGCGCAGCGACGCGTCGGCCGGGCAGTCCATGCCCTTGTCCTCGGTGAACAGGCCGCCGAAGGTGTCGTCCGGTGAGAAGCGGCCGGCGAGGTACTGGTCGTGGCGGGCGGAGAAACTGGGGCCCATCACCAGGTAGCCCTTGCAGTGCGGCAGGTCGTAGGTGCTGAACCGGCCGGACGACTGCGGGGCGCAGCCCGCGGACTGGCCGACGAGGTAGCTGTCCTGGAAGGTCTCGGTCGCCGTCCCGTTCTTGATCGGGTGCACGGTCCACGGCACCGGGGTGCGGAGTGAGATCCGTCCGACCGCCAGCGCCTTGGCTGGCGGCGCGGACGCCGCCGCGTGCCTCTTCGGAGAGGGCTTCACGGCCTGGTAGACGCCATAGCCCGCGCCCGCCGTCGCGACGAGCGCGGTCGCCGTGAT
>NZ_JBFAOF010000463.1:0-5503 GCF_040675125.1 Spirillospora sp. NPDC049652
CCGGGGCGGACGTGGTCGTCCGCCCCGGCCCTCCCGGGTCGCTCAGTCGTTCAGCCGCTCAGACGAGTCCGGGCTCGCGCTCGCGCTCCTCGGCCTGGATCACCTGCATCACAGCGTTGATCAACGCCAGGTGGGTGAACGCCTGCGGGAAGTTCCCCAGGTGCCGCCCGGTGTGCGGGTCGATCTCCTCGGCGTACAGCTGCAGCGGGCTGGCGTAGCTCAGCAGCTTCTCGCACAGCGCCTTCGCCCGCTCCACCTCGCCGATCATCACCAGGGCGCTGACCAGCCAGAACGAGCAGATCGTGAAGGTGCCCTCCTCCGAGTCGAAGCCGTCGTCGGTCTCGGACGCCCGGTACCGCAGCACCAGGTCGTCCTCCGACAGCTCGTCGGCGATGGCGAGCACCGTCTCGCGCACCCGCTTGTCGTCCGGGGGCAGGAAGCCCAGCAGGGGGATCAGCAGCGCCGAGGCGTCCAGCGAGTCGGCGCCGTAGTGCGCGACGAACACGCCCCGGTCGTCCAGCGCGTGCGCGAGGACGTCGGCGTGGATCCGGTCGGCGGCCTCCTGCCAGCGCCGGGCCCGCTCGTGGTCGCCGCGGATGCGCGCCAGGCGCGCGCCGCGGTCGGCCGCGACCCAGCAGAACACCTTGGAGGAGGTGAAGTGCTGCGGCTCGCCGCGCACCTCCCACATCCCGGCGTCCGGCTGCGCCCAGTTGTCCAGGGCGTCCTCGACCTGCTTGACGACGATCTTCCAGAGCCGGTCGTCCAGCCGGTCGCGCTTGCGGACGAACATGTAGACCGACCCGATGATCGCGCCCCACACGTCGTGCTGGTTCTGCACGTACGCCTCGTTGCCGATGCGCACCGGGCGGGCCCCGTCGTAGCCGCTCAGGTGGTCGAGCGTGGACTCGGGCAGCTCCTCCCGGCCGTCCAGGCCGTACATGATCTGGAGCTTGCCCTCGGCGGCCTCGGCGACGTCGGTGATGAAGTAGAAGAAGTCGTTGGCCTCCCAGTCGTAGCCCAGCGTGTAGAACGCCCACAGGGCCATCGTGGAGTCGCGGATCCAGGTGTAGCGGTAGTCCCAGTTGCGCTCGCCGCCGGGGGTCTCGGGCAGCGAGGTCGTCGCCGCCGCGGCGACGGCGCCGGACGGCGCGAACGTGAGCCCCTTCAGCGTCAGCGCGCTGCGCTGCAGGTGGCTGCGCCAGGGGTGGTCGGGGAACCGGCCGCGGTCCAGCCAGTGCTGCCAGTGGTGGACGGTCCAGACCAGCCGCTCGTGCGCCTCCTCGTAGGTGGCGGGCGGCTCGTGCTCGCTCCAGGACAGCGCGACGAACCGGGCGTCGCCCTGCTTGAGCAGCGTCCGGGACGTGGCGAGGGAGCCCTCGAAGCCGACGTTCATGTCGGTGGTGAGGCGCAGCGAGACGCCGTTCCCGCGCGCCACGGCCTCGTGGTAGCCGACGCCGGAGTGCTCCCAGCGCGCCGGCGTCTGGCCGTAGTCGAACACGGGCATGCAGTCGAGCCGGACCTGGGCCTGCCCGTTGACGCAGCGCACCATGCGCAGCAGGACGTGGTCGGCGTCGTAGTCGGTGGGGGCGCGGCGGTGCGTGTGGGATCGTTCGCTCTCGTGGTGCCACGGCCCCATCAGCAGGGCGTCGGTCACCACCAGCCAGCCCCCGTGCACCCACCAGGTGGTCTCCATCACCATCGTGCCCGGTATGTAGCGCTGGGCGGCGGGCACCTCCACGCCCGCCGGGCCGACCCGGAAATACCCGGCGTCCCTGTCCAGGATGGAGCCGAACACGCTGGGCGAGTCCATCTTCGGCAGGCACATCCACTCGATGTTCCCGCTGGGGGCGACCAGCGCGGTCGTCTCGCAGTCCGACAGGAACCCGTAGTCGGCGATCGGAGCGAACGGCTCTCCCGCGCGCCCACCGGCGACCTTCGGCCTCACGGCCTCACCTCCTCTGTGATCCATCATTCCCTCCTCCGGGCAATGACCCGGCCATGGGCCGGGTCGGCTCGGCCATGCGCGGCCCGGCTCCGCCCCGGCGCGGGCGGGGGGTGTCGCCCGCGGCCATGGGGGGCTTTCCGCGGGGGAGGTGTCCCATGTCGCTATTGGTATAGGCCATTACAATGCTCCTGACCTGGGAATACGTGGGTAGTGGCGAGGGGCGGCGAGCGAGTGTCGATTCCCTGGGTACAGTCCCCGCAAACAGGGCACACCTCCTGCTGTCGGGACAAACGCGATCTCGTGTGACATCGCGCGCGACCGCGCAGGGGGAGCACGCTCTGTCGTTGGGTGGAACCGGAGCGAGAAGGAGCTGCCCGTGCCGAAGTTCGTGTACGACTTCACCGAGGGCAACAAGGACCTCAAGGATCTGCTGGGTGGCAAGGGCGCCAACCTGGCCGAGATGACCAATCTCGGGCTGCCCGTGCCGCCCGGCTTCACGATCACCACCGAGTCCTGCCGGCACTACCTCGAGCACGGGACCCTCCCCGACGGGCTCGAGACCGAGATCGACGAGCACCTGGCCGCGCTGGAGCGGGCGATGGGCCGCAGGCTCGGCCAGCCCGACGACCCGCTCCTGGTGAGCGTGCGCTCCGGGGCCAAGTTCTCCATGCCCGGCATGATGGAGACCGTCCTCAACATCGGGCTCAACGACGAGTCCGTCGCGGGACTGGCGGCGCAGGCGGGCGACGAGCGGTTCGCCTGGGACTCCTACCGGCGGCTGATCCAGATGTTCGGCAAGACCGTGCTGGACATCGACGGCGACCGGTTCGAGGACGCCCTGGAGGACGCCAAGCGCGCCAAGGGCGTCAGCGAGGACGTCGAGCTGGACGCCGAGGACTTCCGCGCCCTGGTCGGCACGTTCAAGCAGATCGTCAAGGACGAGACCGGGCGCGACTTCCCGACCGACCCGCGCGAGCAGATGGACCTCGCCACGCTCGCGGTCTTCGACTCCTGGAACGCCGACCGCGCCATCCTCTACCGGCGGCAGGAGCGGATCCCGGTCGACCTCGGCACCGCCGTCAACGTGTGCGCGATGGTGTTCGGCAACCTCGGCATGGACTCGGGCACCGGCGTCGCCTTCACCCGCGACCCCGCCTCCGGCCACCAGGGCATCTACGGCGACTACCTGCAGAACGCGCAGGGCGAGGACGTGGTGGCGGGCATCCGCAACACCGTACCGCTGACCGAGCTGGAGCGCATCGACAAGAGCTCCTACGACCAGCTGCTCGGCATCATGGAGACGCTGGAGAACCACTACCGCGACATGTGCGACATCGAGTTCACGATCGAGCGCGGCAAGCTGTGGATGCTCCAGACCCGGGTGGGCAAGCGGACCGCCGCCGCCGCGTTCCGGATCGCCTGCCAGCTGCTCGACCAGGGGCTCATCGACACCGACGAGGCCGCCTCCCGCGTCACCGGCGACCAGCTCGCCCAGCTGATGTTCCCCCGCTTCGACGCCGCCGCCGCCGACGGCGCCCGCCGGCTCACCAAGGGCATGAACGCCTCGCCCGGCGCGGCCGTCGGCAAGGCCGTGTTCAGCAGCGCCGCCGCCGTCGCCGCCGCCGAGCGCGGCGAGGACGTCATCCTCGTCCGGCGCGAGACCAACCCCGACGACCTGGCGGGCATGGTCGCCGCGCGCGGCGTGCTCACCTCCCGCGGCGGCAAGACCTCGCACGCCGCGGTCGTCGCCCGCGGCATGGGCAAGACCTGCGTCTGCGGCGCGGAAGAACTCGACGTGGACGTCAAGGCCGGCCGGTTCACCGCGCCGGGCGACGTCGTCGTCTCCGAGGGCGACGTCATCTCCATCGACGGCACCAGCGGCCTGGTCTACCTCGGCGAGGTGCCGGTCGAGGACTCCCCGGTCGTCCAGTACTTCGAGGGACGGCTCCCGGTGTCGGACGGGGACGAGCTGGTCACCGCCGTCGACCGCGTCATGGCTCACGCCGACGCCCGGGCCCGGATGCTGGTCCGCGCGAACGCCGACACCCCCGAGGACGCCGCCCGCGCCCGCCGGTTCGGCGCGCAGGGCATCGGCCTGTGCCGGACCGAGCACATGTTCCTCGGCGACCGGCGGCAGCTGGTCGAGAAGCTGATCCTGGCCGAGACCGACGAGGAGCGGACCGCCGCCCTGGACGCCCTGGAGCCGCTGCAGCGCGCGGACTTCGAGGGGATCCTCGAGGCCATGGACGGGCTGCCGGTCACGATCCGGCTCATCGACCCCCCGCTGCACGAGTTCCTCCCCGACCTCACCGAGCTGTCGGTGAAGGTGGCGCTGGCCGGTGCGGACGCCGATCCGCAGGACCGCCGCCTGCTGGAGGCCGTCACCCGCCTGCACGAGCAGAACCCTATGCTCGGACTGCGCGGCGTGCGGCTGGGTTTGGCGATTCCAGGACTTTTCATGATGCAGGTGAAGGCGATCGCCGAGGCCGCCGCCGCCCGCCGGGCCGCCGGCGGCGACCCGCGGCCGGAGATCATGATCCCGCTCGTCGGCGCGGTGCAGGAGCTGGAGGCCGTCCGCGACGAGGCCCGGGGCGTCCTGGAGCAGGTGGCCCGGGAGTCCGGGGTCGAGGTGGCGACGCTGATCGGCACCATGATCGAGGTCCCGCGGGCCGCGCTCACCGCCGGGCAGATCGCCGAGGCGGCCGAGTTCTTCTCCTTCGGCACCAACGACCTCACGCAGATGACCTGGGGCTTCTCCCGGGATGACGTGGAGGCCGCGTTCTTCTCCCGCTACCTCGAACTGGGCATCTTCGGCGTGTCCCCGTTCGAGACGCTCGACCGCGACGGCGTCGGGCGGCTCGTCCGGATCGCCGTCGAGGAGGGGCGGGCGGCGCGTCCCGGCCTGAAGCTCGGCATCTGCGGCGAGCACGGCGGCGACCCCGACTCGGTGCACTTCTGCCACGAGGTGGGGCTGGACTACGTGTCCTGCTCGCCGTTCCGCGTACCCGTCGCGCGGCTGGAGGCCGGCCGCGCGGCGATCCAGGGCGCGGGCAGCGACAGCCGCTGACCCGGCCGTTCCGGCGGATCGGGCGCCGGAAGGGCCGGTGCCCGGTTCGTCCGGTTTTGAATACCGGACGGACCGGGCGAACCGTTCGCGTCTCCCGCGTCGTCTAACTAGCGTGTCAGGTGCGATGACGATGGAACTGCACGTGCCGGAGAACGAGCCGGGAACCGACGCCGAGGCCCGCGCCGAGCGGGCCGGGCGCGAGCGTGGACAGGGGAGCGGGAACGAGCGCGGCGAGCGCGGGGGGCGCCGGCGGCGCGGCCCCCGCCCCCGCTGGTTCGTGATCACCGTCGGGGTGGTGGTGACGCTGCTCGGCATAGCGGTGGGCGTCCCGCTGATGGTCGGGTACCGGGTCTGGCACCAGGCCCGGCAGGACGAGCGCCCCCGCTCGGACGCGATCATCGTGCTGGGCGCGGCCCGCCCCGGATTCAGCGCCCTCCTGCCAGGCGACGTCGAAACCGAAGCCCAGCAGGCCCTGGTGTCGGCGTTGCCGC
>NZ_JBFAOF010000464.1:0-5500 GCF_040675125.1 Spirillospora sp. NPDC049652
CGGTGTTCTCCCGGGTGGTGACGAGCAGATCTGTGCCGTCGACGGCGGTGGCGAGGGGCGGGTTGAGCCAGGCGGCGTCGTTCCAGTCCAGCTCGACGCGTCGAAGCAGGATTCGAGCCGGTGCAGCACCGTCGCCGCGACGCCCACCGAGTGGTTCTTGATGGCGGCGAGGTTGAACGCGAACGCGCCCAGCCGCCCGTACCGGACGATCTCGTCGCCCTCGCGCGGGCAGCCGACCACGGAGACGGGACCGGAGGGCGTGCCGTCCGCGCCGATGAGGACGCCGTTCTCGTCCACCTGGACGCCGCGTCCGGTGCGTCGGTGCGGCACGGCGATCCCCTTGCGCAGCAGGTTCCGCCACAGCGCCGAGCCGACGCGTTCGTAGTCGGTCTCGCGGCCGAAGTTCGCGATCACCAGGTCCGCGTCGATCGTCCGCGTCGCCTCGGGCCCGGCCACCGACACCCGCAGCGTCCCGTTCCCGGTGTCGGCGATCCCGGCGACCCGTCCGGTGGTGAGGACGACCTGGCCGCCATCGGCCAGCGCGGGGCCGACCAGCTCGGTGATGTACGGGACGGCGCACACCCGCAGCGTCGCGAGCAGGCTCCCGTGCCCGTCGAGCAGGGCGCGCAGGTCCGGGGTGGGGACCTCGGCCAGGACCTCGGGCAGATGGGACTCCCAGGACTTGGCGACGTGCTCGCTCACCACCGCCGGGTCGAGGTCCGGGTACTCGCGGGCGACGAGGGCGCAGACTCGTGCCCACTCGTCCATGAGGCGCCGGACGAGCGTGTCGCGGCCCTCGTCCCCGCCGGCCCGCAACCGCGGCTCCGGCAGGTCGAGGACGCGGTGGCGGTGGTCCGCGGGATACGTGCGGAGCGTCAGCCCGGACCGCGAGATCATGTGGATCGTGCCCGTGTGGCCGCGCCGGAGCAGCAGCGACGCCGAGTCGTAGGCGCTGAGCAGCGTCCCGACGATGGCGACCTCGGCGTCCTTCCGCACGCCGAGCACCCGCTCGATCCCCTCCTCGGAGTACGGGCGGCGCACGAACGCGGGATGGTCGCGCACGTCGGCCGCGAAGGGCAGCTCCCGCTCCTCCAGGCCGGTCGCCAGGACGACATGGTCGGCCCGCAGCGTCGTCCGGGACGGCCCGGAATCCGGATCCGGCGCGGAGTCCGAATCCGGCGCGGAAGCGTCAGGCGCGGCGTCGATGACGACGTCGACCGCGTCGGCGACGACGGCCATGTCGACCACCTCGCCGTCCACCTCGCGCAGCGTCACGCCGATCGACGCCTCGCGGACGGCCTCGGCGAGCCGGGCGGTGAGGTAGTCGGCGTAGATGCGGCGGGGCGCCGGGCCGGACTCGGTGAAGGTGAAGCCGCTCCACTCGGCGGGCCAGCCCGTCCGGTCGGCCTCGTGGTTGGCCCAGCCCAGGAAGTCGTCGACGTCCTCCCGGAACATCGACATGCGGCCGGCCTGGATGTTGAACACGTGATGCCAGTGGTTGCCGGACCGGTGGTAGGCGACGCCCGCGCTCCGGTACTCGGGCCGCCGCTCGACCACCACGACCTGCAGCGGCTCCCTCGCGAACCGCAACAACCGGACGGCTGTGGCGGTGCCGCCGAGGCCAGCGCCAACGACGACCACCACTTTGCATGGTCCCGCGAAGCTCATCGTGCCCCCCGCACGCGCCGAACGGACCGCAGTAGCTTTACCGCGGCTTTACCCCCGGCATGACCGTATCGCGGAGATCAACTCTGCTCAATGCCCAAACGATCAGCTTCCGGCCCCACGCGATCTCACGGGATCAGGTCATCGAGGTGACCCGGCCGTAGAGGTCGCGGAGGACGCCGATCTCGGCGGTGTGGTGGATGAACTCGTCCAGGACGTGGAGGGCGACGTCGTAGGCGGGGGTGTCGGCGTAGGCGAAGAACGGCGGGCCGCCGGGACGC
The DNA here is from genome assembly GCF_040675125.1 of Spirillospora sp. NPDC049652. Taxonomy (NCBI): domain Bacteria; kingdom Bacillati; phylum Actinomycetota; class Actinomycetes; order Streptosporangiales; family Thermomonosporaceae; genus Spirillospora; species Spirillospora sp. NPDC049652. Next base: position 1,947 of record NZ_JBFAOF010000464.1, read on the forward strand.
CACCAGTCGTCGCCGGCCAGCTTGCCGAGCGGTTCGCGCCAGCCGCGGTAGGCGTCCTCCAGGAACGCGACGCCGCCGTCGGCGGTGCCGGAGAACTCGACGTCGTCGATGGTGATGTTGCGCGCGTTGAACAGGCGCTCGCCGAAGTCCACGAAAGCGAGCGCGACGTGGTTCATCCGCCACGCGATGGTCGGGACCGGGACCGGGTCCGGGGCGGGACCTCCGCCGCCGTCGGCGTCGATGTGCCAGCGCCCGGACGCGTCAGGGCGCAGCGTCCAGCCGTCCGGGACGGGCTCCCACAGGTACTCGGCGTCGGTGAGCCCGGAGAGCCGGTCGCGGGTGCGCGTCCAGGCGTGGTCGAACAGGGCGATGAGCGATTCCGGGGCGGACGTCATGTCCCATTATGAACCAGTACCGCTTAGGGCGTGGTACCGCTTTTCGCCCCGAAGCCGAGACCGCTACCGGTCGGCGGGGAGGACGTCCACGAGGTCGTTGCGGGCCGCGTGGACGGCGAGCTGCACGCGGTTCTGGCAACCCGTCTTGACCAGCAGGCTCGCCAGGTGCGTCTTGACCGTCGTGACGCCGAGGTGGAGGCGCGCGGCGATCTCCGCGTTCGCCAGACCCGCGGCGACCAGCGCCAACACCTCGCGTTCGCGGTCGGTGAGGTCGGGCGCGGGCGTCTCGGGCCCGGTCGTCCGGGCGTCGCGCGCGGCGACCGCCTGCTCCACCAGGCGGCGCAGCGCGCGCGGGCTGAACGGGGTGTCGCCCGCCGCCGCGCGGCGCACGGCGTCCAGCAGTTGCGCGGGCTCGACGTCCTTGGCGAGGAAGCCGCGCGCGCCCGCCGCGAGCGCCGGGTACAGATGGTCGTCGTCGTCGAAGGTGGTGAGGACGACCACGACCGTGGCCGGCCGGTCGCGCAGGATCCGCTCGGTCGCGGCGGTGCCGTTCAGCAGCGGCATCCGCAGGTCCATCAGGATCAGGTCGGGGGCGAGCCGGGCCGCCAGCCGGACGGCCTCGTGCCCGTCGGCGGCCTCCCCGACCACCTCCAGGTCCGGCGCGGAGTCGCAGAGCATCCGCAGCCCGGACCGGACCAGGTGCTGGTCGTCCACGATCATCAGCCGGATCACGCGGCGCCTCCCGCGGGCAGCAGCGCGGCCAGCCGCCAGCCGTCCGGGGACGGCCCGACCGAGAGCGTCCCGCCCGCCAGCTCGACGCGCTCGCGCATCCCCGGCAGGCCGTGCCCGGACCCCTCGGCGGACGCGCCGTCCGGCAGGTCGTTCGCCAGCTCCACCCGCACCCGCCCCTCGCCGTCGGCCGCGACCTCCAGCCGGACGGCCGTGCCCGGCCCGGCGTGCTTCACCACGTTCGTCATCCCCTCCTGGACGAGCCGCAGCACGGTCAGCGCCCGCACCGCGTCGAGCCGGGTCAGGTCCGCGCCGACCTCGGCGTCCACCTTCACCCCCGCCCGTTCGGCCCGGTCGACGACCGCCGCGAGCGCGGCGGGCAGGTCCCCGGGGTCGGTCATCAGCGTGCCGAGGTCGCGGCCGGGGTCGGCGCGCAGCGCGGCGAGCAGGCGGCGCAGGTCGGCGAGCGCGGTCGTGGCGCTGCCGTGCACGTCGTCCAGCACCGCGCCGACGCGCGGGTCCGGTACCGCGGCGTCCGTCCTGGTCAGGGCCTTGTCGCCGTCCGTCGCACCAGATCGCGGATCGACGGCTTCCGGTGCGGGAGGGGCCGGGTTCGCGAAGACGTGCCGGGCGACGCCGACCCGCAGGACGATCGACGCCATGTGGTGGGCGACGATGTCGTGCAGCTCCCGCGCGATGGCGGTGCGCTCGGCCATCCGGGTCGCGTGCTCGGCCAGCTCCCGGCGCCGTTCGGCCTCGGCCGCGCGCTCGCGCGCCGCCTTCGCCTCGTTCTCCACCGACCGCAGGTACGCGGCCAGCAGCACCGGCAGCGCCAGCATGACGGTGCCCTTGTAGGCGAGCGAGGCCATGTCCTGCACCGCCTCTCCGGCCCACATCGCCGTGTACCCGGCGCCGAGCGCGGCCAGCGCCAGGGCGGCCTCGCGGCGGTCGCGCCGCAGGGTCACCTCGAACACCGCGACGCTCGCCGCGACCTTCTCCACGATCGGCGTGCCCGACCCGTACCGCGCGGCGAGGACCAGCAGAACCGGTTGGACGAACGCCGCCGCGAGCGGCCACCGCGCCGCCGCGGCGAGCACGCCCAGCGCCGCGGCCCCGATCGTCCACTCGGCGAGCGCGTGCGGGGTGCCGGGCCCGCGCATCAGCAGCAGGTAGCCGACCGCGCAGGCCATCGCGATCAGCCGCGCGATCCGCGCCCGTCCCCAAGTCCCGGCCACGGCACGAGCCTAAACCGGACGGAACGGGCGCACGCTCCTCCGCGCGGACGACCCGCCTCTCCTCCACCCGGCCACCGCCCCCGGCCCACCCGGCCGCCCGGGCCCGGTCCTCCCGGCCGCCCGTGCCGGTCCTCCCGGTCGCTTCGCCCGTCCGCCTGGCCGCTGGAGTCCGTCCGTCCGGCCGCTCGGCCCGTCCGCCTGGCCGCTCTGCTCCAGCCGTCCGGCCGCGCCGCCCTGGACCGTCCAGCCGGTCCCGCGCGGGCTCTTCGGTCGCGTGGAACCTCCGATCGGTCGCGTGGACGGGCCGTCCGGCTGAAGCGCCCGCCCGGCGGCGGCCGCGACGCTGGCCGGCATGACTGAGCAGACGATGTTCGCCGCGCTGGGCCGGTTCACGGCCCGGCGGCGGCGCTGGGTCGTGGTCGCCTCGCTGGCGTTCGCGGTGTTCGCCGGGGTGTGGGGGACGGGCGTGTTCGGGTCCCTGACGGGCGGCGCCGGCTTCGACGACCCGAAGAGTGATTCGGTGGCCGCCGACCGGGTCCTGGCGGGTCCGCTGGGACGGCACGCGCCCGACGTGGTCGTCCTCTACGACACGGGCGCGCGCACGGTGGACGACCCGTCCGTAGCGGCGGCCATCCGGAAGACCGTGGACGCCGTGCCGCGCACCGGCATCACCGAACTCCGCACGTTCTGGTCGACCGGCGATCCGGCGTTCGTGTCGCGGGACCGGCACGCGACGTACGTGACCGTGCGGTTCGCGTCCCGCGTCGACCAGGAGCGGGTGAAGGCGCTGAAGAAGGTCGAACCGGCGTTCGCCGTGCCCGGGACGACCGTCCGGTTCGGCGGGGTGACCGCGATGACCGAGCAGGTCAACGCCCGCGCCGGCCGGGACATCGCGCGCGCCGAGAGCGTCTCGATGCCGCTGCTCGTCGTCCTGCTGGTGGTCGTGTTCGGCAGCCTGGTCGCCGCGTCGCTGCCGCTCGCCGTGGGCGTGCTCGTCGCGCTCGGGTCGTTCGCGGTGCTGCGCGCGGTCACCGCCTTCGCCGACGTCTCGACGTTCTCGGTCAACGTGGTGACGATCCTCGGGCTCGGCCTGGCGATCGACTACGGGCTGCTGATGGTGACCCGGTTCCGGGACGAGCTCCGCGCGGACGGCTCCGACCTCGACGGCGCGGTCGCCCGGACGGTCGCGACGGCC
>NZ_JBFAOF010000465.1:0-5491 GCF_040675125.1 Spirillospora sp. NPDC049652
AGGGCGGCTCGCACGGCGCGGTGGGCCTGCTCGGGGTGCTGGCCGCCAGGCGCCTGGGCGCGGAGAAGATCGTCATCTTCAGCCGGCACGCGGACCGGCAGAAGCTCGCCGCCGAGTACGGCGCCACCGACGTGATCACCGAGCGCGGCGACGAGGGGGTGGCCAAGCTCAGGGAGATGACCGGCGGGCTGGGGGCGCACAGCGTGATCGAGGCCGTGGGCACCCAGGAGTCGATGATGCAGGCCATCCGCTCCACACGTGCCGGTGGGCATGTGGGGTTCGTGGGCGTCTCCCACGATGTGCAGATCCCGGGTGACGAGCTGTTCTTCTCCAGCGTGCACCTGCACGGCGGCCCCGCGCCCGTGCGGCGTTTCCTGCCGGAGCTGATCGACCTGATCTGGAACCGGCAGATCGATCCGGGCAAGGTCTTCGACCTCACCCTGCCGCTGGAAGAGGCGGCCGAGGGGTACCGCGCCATGGACGAACGCCGCGCCATCAAGACCCTGCTCATCCCCTGAGCACGCCTCGCCACCCGCCGCCTCTCGGCGGCCGGCTCCGTCCGGGTCAGCCGGACGCCGGGCCGAGCAGGTCGCGGTAGCCGGCGCACCGGACCACCGGGCCCGGACGGCCGTCGAAGATGTTCAGTTCGACCTTCTCGACCCCGGGGATCGCCTCGGCGGTGCAGGCGATCTGCGCCTGCCACACGCGCGGCCACTTCCTGGGCGGGATCGTCGTCTCCAAGGCGACGTTCACGGTGTCGGTGCCGCCGAGCGCGCGGCTCAGGTCGGACTGCGCGTCCGGCGGGCTCACTTCATGGACGGACGGGTCGGGCAGTCCGGTGACGATGCCGACGCCGGGCAGCGTACTGGTGAGTCCCTTCCTGCGTTCGTTGTCGGTGACGCCGTAGCCGAGTTGCCGCAGCGGCATCAGCGGTGCCCCGGCGAGCCCGGGGCGGACCACCGGCACGAGCTTGCCGCCCTTGACGAAGTAGACGGTGTTGTTGACCACCGGCCCGTGCGCGCTGGGGAGCGGCGCGACGGTGGTGATCTCAGTCGGCTGGACGCCGCAGCCGCAGACGAGGGCGAGGGCGGCGACGAGCACCGCGAGGGCGCGTCCGCGGCTCATTCCGATTCCCCCACGGGAAGCCACAGCCTGAACACCGTGCCTCCTTCAGGTGCGGGGGACGCCTCCAGCGTGCCGCCGTGCAGGAGGGCGTTCTCCCGCGCGATCGCGAGCCCGAGGCCGCTTCCCTCACTCTGCGAGCGGGCCGCGTCGGCCTTGACGAACCGGTCGAAGATCACCGGCAGGACGTCGGCCGGGATGCCCGGCCCCGCGTCGGACACCGCCACCTCGAACCCGGGAACGCCGTCACGCTCCGCACGGCGGACCTCCAGCCGCACCGGCGGCCGTCCGTGCCGGAACGCGTTGCCGACCAGGTTGGCCACGATGACGTCGAACCGGCGCGGATCCAGCCGGACGACCAGGTCGCCGGGGACGGTCACCGCGACCTCGCCGGACCAGCCGCGCGCCTCCAGAGTGGCCGCGACGGCGGCGGACACGACCACGTCGTCCAGGACGAGCGTGGCCGCGCCGGCGTCGAAACGGCTGATCTCGATGAGGTGTTCCACCAGCGTGCCGAGCCTGCGGGTCTCCGCCACCACCAGTCGCGCCGCCGTCCCGTCCGGGTCCTCCTCCAGCACGTCGGTGAGCGCGGTCATCGAGGTGAGCGGGGTGCGCAGTTCGTGCGAGACGTCCGCGACGAACCGCCGCGCGCCCGCCTCCATCGCGCGCAGTTCGGTCACCGTGGTCTCCAGGGCGTCCGCCGCCTGGTTGAACGTCCGGGCGAGGTCGGCCAGCTCGTCCCGGCCACGGACCTCCACCCGCGTCGCGAGCTCGCCCTTGGCGAGCGCCCGCGCGCCCGTGCCGAGGCGGCGCACCGGCCGCAGGACCCCGCGCGTGGCCGCGAACGCGAGCGCGAGACCGAACAGCAGCGCGGCGGCGTCCGCCGTGGCCATCGCCTTGGTGAACGACCGCAGGTCTGCGGTCTCGCGGTCCAGGCTCACGCTGACCAGCACGATCGGCGGGGTGGTGCGTTGCGGGTCGGTCCCGGAGGTGATGTATCCGGTCGTGAACGTCCCGACCAGCAGGTACGGCCGTCCGCGGTACCGGACCCGCTGGACGACCACGGCGCGCGAGGCCCGCGCGGCGAACGCGGCCGAGACCGGCACGTGCAGTCTGCCGGGCGGCGGCGGAGGCAGCGGCCGGTCCAGCGGCAGCGTTTCCACGTAGGCGCGCTGGCGCCCGTCGGAGCTGGTCAGAGCCGTTTCCAGGCTGTCCGACAGCGTCCGCCCCGCGTCGGCCGGCATCCGGACGGGCACCAGCCGCGTGACGGTCTGCCGGACCTGCGTCACCACGGCGTCCTGCGTGCGCTCCAGCATCGCCTTCCGCACCAGCACGTAGCCGACTCCGGAGGCGAGCACCGATGCCAGCAGGGCCACGGCCGCGAACGCCGCGGCCATCCGCATCCGCAGACTCGTCATGACCCCACCAGCGCCGCCGCCATTCCCGACGAATCGCCTCGGACCTTGTCATTCCTCACCACCGAGCCAGTATCCAACCGGCGGTACGCCGGACGTGCGCGGGCGTCCCATCGGGAAGCGAGATGCGTCTGGCGGTTGTCGCTGAGGATGTCGCACGGAACTTCTAGGCTCCCGTTATGACGATTCAGCGGATGGACCATGTCAGCGTCACCGTCGACGACCTCGAGGCGGCCGTCGCGTTCTTCACCGAGCTCGGCATGGAGCTGGAGGGCAGGACGCCGGTCGAGGGCAAGTGGGTGGACCAGGTCAACGGCATGGACGACGTCCGCGTCGACATCGCGATGATGCGGACCCCGGACGGCCACAGCAAGGTCGAGCTGACCGGGTTCCGCTCTCCCGCGGTGGTCGCCCCCACGCCGGACAACTCCCTCCCCAACATGCTGGGCCTGCGCAGTCTGATGTTCGCCGTGGACGACATCGACGACGTCATCGCCCGCCTGCGTCCGCACGGCGCCGAACTCGTCGGCGAGGTGGCCCGGTTCGAGGACATCTACCGGCTCTGCTACCTGCGCGGCCCGGCGAACATCATCGTCGCGCTCGCCGAGGAGATCCGCTAGCGGTGGGCGAGCCGCGCTTCGTCGCTCTCGACCCCGACGGGACCAGTGGCGGTGGCTGGCTTCACGTGGTGGTGGAGGCCGAGACCGGAGTCATCTACCAGCAGCAGTACGGCGGCAACGCGTGCCGCCAGGGGCAGACGGAGGGCTTCCTGGTGCCGCTGGCGAGTCCTGACGGTCTGAGGGCGTTACGCGACCTGTTCGAGAAGGACTTCCGTGGCGCCGGAACGTGCGGCTTCGCCTGGCCGGAGAACGAGCTGGGCAGACTCCGGCAAATCGTGGAATCCATCCGCTACTGGGCTTGCGATGGAAACTCCGAGAAGCCGCACAACCTGAGGCTGGATGAGAGCCGGATACGCGAGGCCGATGAGGCGTGGGTTCCGGTCATCACGCCGGACGGTCCCGGCGTGTTGGTGTGGTTCAACTCCGACTGAACCTCTCCCTCCATTTTCAATCTATAGCGCGACGGGGGGCTTGCGGCAAGACCGGGGTGATCCCCCAGAATCTCCCGCTGGAGCCGGTACCTGCGAAAACAAGACCAGCGAGACGCGTGCGCCCCAGGGGCGTGCGCGGGGTTGTTTCGCGCTGTCCGCCGGCTGAGGGCGACCGAGCGAGCAGGGGGATTCATGGTCGACGTGATCATTGTCGGCAGCGGGCCGACGGGCTTGATGCTGGCCGCGGAACTGCGGCTGCACGGAGTGCGCGTGCTCGTGGTGGAGCGGGACGCCGAGCAGCCGCCGAACGTCCGCGCGCTCGGGCTGCACGTGCGCAGCATCGAGGTGATGGACCAGCGCGGGCTGCTGGAGCGGTTCCTGGAGAACGGCCGCAAGCACCCGCTCGGCGGCGGCTTCTTCGCCGGCCTCGCCAAGCGGTCGCCCATCGAACTCGACACCGCGCACGGCTACGTCCTCGGCATCCCGCAGATCGTCACCGAGCGGCTGCTGGCCGAGCGGGCCGCGGAGCTGGGCGCCGAGGTGCGGCGCGGCTGCGAGCTGGCCGGCCTGAGCCAGGACGGCGACGGGGTGACCGCCGAACTGGCCGACGGCACGCGGCTGCGTTCGCGGTACCTGGTCGGCTGCGACGGGGGCCGCAGCACGGTCCGCAAGCTGCTCGGCATCGGCTTCCCCGGCGAGCCCGCCGCCAGGGAGACGCTGCTGGGCGAGATGGGGGTGACCGCGGACCCGGAGACGATCACGGCCGCCGTCAAGGAGATCCGCAAGACGGAGCTGTTCTTCTCCGCCATGCCGATCGGGGACGGTGTGTCCCGTTTCGTCGTGCCCTCCGCCGGGGTGGCCGAGGAGGGCGCGGGCCCGCCGACCATCGAGGAGTTCAGGCGGCAGCTGCGGGCGTACGCCGGAACCGACTTCGGCGCCCACTCACCGCGCTGGCTGTCCCGGTTCGGCGACGCCACCCGGTTGGCCGAGCGCTACCGGGACGGGCGGGTGCTGCTGGCCGGGGACGCGGCGCACGTCCACCCGCCGATGGGCGGGCAGGGCCTCAACCTCGGCGTGCAGGACGCGTTCAACCTCGGCTGGAAGCTCGCGGCCGAGATCGACGGCTGGGCGCCGGAGGGACTGCTGGACGGCTACGAGGCCGAGCGGCGTTCGGTGGCCGCCGAGGTGCTGAACAACACGCGCGCGCAGTCGGTCCTGATGGGCAACGATCCGAGCGCGCTGGCGGTGCGCCGGCTGGTGTCGGAGCTGATGGACTTCGAGGAGGTGAACCGGTACCTGATGGAGAAGATCACCGCGCTGAACGTCCGCTACGACTTCGGGGAGGGGCACGACCTGCTCGGACGGCGGATGCGCGACGTCGAGCTGAAGCGGGGCCGCCTCTACGAGCTGACGCGCGGCGGGCGCGGCCTGCTCCTCGACCAGACCGGACGCCTGTCGGTGGATGGATGGGCGGACCGGGTCGACCACGTCGTCGACACCGCCGACGAACTGGACGTGCCGGCCTTCCTGCTCCGTCCGGACGGCCACGTCGCGTGGGTGGGCGACGACCAGCGGGACCTCCGCGAGCATCTGCCGAAGTGGTTCGGCGCACCCGCCGCCGACTGAGCGGCCGTTCCGCGGGGACGGTGTCAGGACCGGCCGTTGAGAAGGGCTTCCGCGATCTCCGTGCGGGCGTAGAGCACGTAGCGGCCGGTCCGGTGCGCGGAGACGAGCCCGGCGTCGCGCAGCGCGGTGAGGTGCTGGGACGTGCCGCCCGCCGACAGGCCGGCGCGGAGGGCGAGGTCCCCGGTGGCGGCCGGCTCGTCCAGGAGGGCGAGCAGGCGGGCGCGCGGGAACGGCCGAGGATCTTCGCGAGCGCCGCCGGGACGTCCTGCTCGGTGTG
>NZ_JBFAOF010000466.1:0-5490 GCF_040675125.1 Spirillospora sp. NPDC049652
CGTCCTCCAGGTGGTCCGCGAGCTGGTCGGGCCCGAACGCGCGCAGCCGCGCGGCGGCCAGTTCGAGGGCGAGCGGCAGGCCGTCCACGGCGCGGCACACGCGGCCCGCCGCGCCGGGGGCGGCGGCCAGGTCCACGTCGGGGGCGGCCTCGCGGGCGCGGCGCGCGAACAGCCGGACGGCCCCGGTGACCTCATCGGCGGCGGGCACCGGCAGCGGGGCGAGCGGCCGGACGACCTCGCCGGGCACCCCGAGCGGACGCCGCCCGGTCGCGAGGATCCGCAGGCCGGGACAGGCCGGGACCAGGCGGGCGACGAGCCGCGCGCACGGTTCGGCGAGGTGCTCGCAGTTGTCCAGGACGAGCAGGCGCTCCCCGTCGCGCAGCCGCTCCTCGACTCCGCGCCGCGCCGCCTCGCCGTCACCGGTGACGTCCAGAAGCGCGGCGAGTTCGGCGAACACGTCGTCGTCGCGGGACAGGTGCGCGAGGGCCAGGACGGCGACCCCGCCGGACGGGGCCTCGCGGGCGGCCACCCGCAGCGCGAGGGTGGTCTTGCCGACGCCGCCCGGGCCGGTGACGGTGACCAGGCGGTGCGTCCGGACGAGTCCGGCCAGCTCGGCGCACTCGCGGTCGCGGCCGATGACCTCCTCGACCGGGCTGCGCGGGCCGCGCCACGGCGGCGGCCCGGCCGCGGCGGCGAGGTCGAGCGCCGGATCGCCGGACAGCACGGCCTGGTGGACGCCGCGCAACGTCGGGGAGGGGTCCAGGCCGAGTTCGTCGGCGAGCCGGGCGCGGGCGTCGCGGTAGACCTCCAGCGCCTCGGCGCGCCGCCCGGAGCGGTAGAGGGCGACCATGAGCTGCGCGGCGGGCCGCTCACGCAGCGGATGGCTCCGGACGAACGCGGACAGCTCCGGGACCAGCCGCTCGTGCCGGCCGAGCGCGAGGCCGGTCTCGGCGTGCTCCTCGACGGCGGTCAGGCGCAGCTCGTCCAGCCGCAGCGCCTCGTCCTGGAGACCGGCCGCGTCGGCGTCACCGCAGTACGCCGCGCCGCGCCACAGGCCGAGCGCCTCGGCGAACAGCGCGCCGCGCCGCCGGGCGTCGGCGGTCTCGCGGGCCCGGCCGACGAGGTCCTCGAAGCGCAGGGCGTCGATCTCGGTGGTCGCGGCGGTCAGCCGGTATCCGGCGGCGTCGCGGACGATCCGGGCGGGGTCGTCCAGTGCCCGGCGCAGCCGCACCACGTAGGACTGCAGGTTCTTGCGCGCGGACGGGGGCGGGCCGTGCGGCCACAGCCCGTCGGTCAGGCGGTCGTCGGTGACCGTCCGGTTCGCCGCCGCGAGCAGCATGAGCAGCAGCAACCTCGGGCGGCCGGTGCCGAGCGGCACCGGACGGTCCCCGTCCAGCACCTCCGGGGAGCCCAGGACCCTGAACTTCACAGCACGCGTTATACCCGTCCTGTACCGAAGATCGGGAGAGTGGACCCGTCGAACTCAGCGAACCGGAGGTGCCACTTGTTCGATTTCCCGAGTATCGGTCGGCGGGCGGCGCTGACGGCGGCCGCGGTGACGTGCGGCGCCGGCCTGGTGGCGGCCGGGCCGGCCGCGTCCGCCTCCCGCGGGGAGTGGCAGCCGTACCGGGCCAAGCCGTTCGTGGACGTCGGCGTGTGCGCGTTCCCCGTGCGGGGCGACATCGTCAGCGACGAGGAGGAGGTGCGGATCCTCTCCACCTACCCGGACGGCAGGGTCGAGCGGGAGGAGTTCCGGGGGCCGCTGGTCGTCCGGTTCACCGGCAACGGCCACTCGGTGGTGCGCGACGTGTCGGGCTACGCGCTGTTCCACTTCCTCAAGGACGGAACCCGGTACGCCCGGCTCGACGGCGGCTTCAGCTTCCGCATCAAGCAGGGCAACGTGGGCTACCCGGCGGGGAACTACATCCTGCACGGCAAGTTCAGCGCCGTGGTGAAGGCCGACGGCAACCGGCTCATCCACCCCGCGCACGCCACGATCGAGAACCTCTGCGACACCCTCGCCTGAACCACGCGCCCACCAGCTCCGCACAGGGTTCCGTCTCCCCCACGGACTCGGGCCCGGGTCCGCAACGCCGCGCCGCGACCCGGGCCCGACTCACTCCAGGCGCCTTCAGAGGCCGAGGCGCTTGGCGGCGATCTCGTTCATGATCTCGGTGGTGCCGCCGCCGATGCCGAGGATCCGGATGTCGCGGTAGTGGCGCTCCACCTCCGACTCGCGGAGGTAGCCCATGCCGCCGTGCAGTTGGACGGCCTCGTTGACGACGCTCTCGCAGGCCTGGACGGCGGTGTTCTTGGCGAACGCCATCTCGGTGAACACGTCCTCGCCCGCCACGTACCGCTCGGCGACGTGGCGCGTGTAGACGCGCGCGACGTCCACCTGCCGCGCCATCTCGGCGACCTTGTGCCGGACGAGCTGCCGCGACGACAGCGGACGCCCGAAGGTCTCGCGGTCGCGCACCCAGCGCATCGTGAGGTCGAGGCACCGCTGCGCGTGCGCGTTCGCCTGGACGGCGAGCGAGAGCCGCTCGGCCACGAAGTTCTGGACGATCTGCACGAACCCGCTGTTCTCCGGCCCGACGAGGTTCGCCGCCGGCACCCGCACGTCGGTGAAGGAGAGCTCGGCCGTGTCGGAGCAGAGCCAGCCCATCTTCCGCAGGGACCGCGAGACGGCGAACCCGGGCGTGCCCTTCTCGACGACCAGCAGCGAGATGCCGCCGAAGCCCGGTCCGCCCGTCCGCACGGCCGTGGTCACGAAGTCCGCCCGGACGCCGGACGTGATGTACAGCTTGGACCCGTTCACGACGTAGGAGTCGCCGTCCCGGACGGCCGTGGTCCGCAGGCCCGCCACGTCCGATCCGGCGTCCGGCTCGGTGACGCCCAGCGCGCCGATCTTCTCGCCCGCCAGCGTCGGCACGGCGAACCGTTCGATGAGGTCCCTGTCGCCGGACACCACCAGGTGCGGAAGCGCGATCCCGTGCGTGAACAGCGAGGCCACCAGGCCGCCGGATCCGCCCGCGTGGATCATCTCCTCGGCGACGATCAGCGCGTCCAGGACCGATCCGCCCTGCCCGCCCGCGTCCTCGGGGAACCCGACCCCGAGCAGTCCGGCGGCCGCCGCCGTCCGGTGGAGCGAGCGCGGCAGCTCACCGGCCTCCTCCCACGCGTCCAGGTGGGGGAGGACCTCGCGCTCGGTGAAGTCCCGCACCATCTTCCGCAGCGCCGTCCGCTCGGGGGTGCTCCACACGTCGTCCGCCACGGCCGCCTCCACATCGTTCCCGAATCAGATTCGGAAACTAGCACGCCCTGCCCTCAGGAGGCAGCCACGGCCTCGCGTCGCGCGGGACCCCGCGGCCGGAGGTTCTTACGAAGTTCTGACGGCCGGGTCGGCGCGCCGGTTCGTGGGGAGGGACGGGCGCGGGTAGCGGTCAGCTCAGTTGGCTGCCGATGCGGTGGGTGCCCGGGTGCCGGCCGAGTTTGCGCAGGCGGAACGCCACGCCGATCAGGGCCGCGCCCATGACGATCGCGAACAGGCCGATGAGCCACGCCACCGCGACCGCGCCGGACGCCGGCCAGATGAACAGCACCAGTCCGAACAGCACCGACACCACGCCGGCCACGGCGAGCATCCACGCGTCGTCCACCAGCTTGCGCAGCCGGACGGCGCCGATGATCTCCAGGACGCCGACGATGAGCGCCCACGAGGCGATCAGCAGGAGCAGCACCAGCGCGGTCGCGGCCGGCCAGGCGAAGGTCATCAGGCCGAGCAGGATGCCGCACACCCCGGCGACCGCGAGCCAGCCGCGCGACTCGCCCGCCACCCCCGAGAACGCGCCGACCAGCGCGAACACGCCGTCCACCAGCGCGTAGGCGCCGAACAGGACGGTGAGCGCCCAGACCGTGATGCCGGGCCAGAACAGGGCGAGCACCCCGAACAGGACCGCGAAGACGCCCCGAACGAGCAGCACCCACCAGTGGTGGCTGAGTTGTCCGATCATGCCGAAGACGTGTCCGGGCGGGGCTTCGGCGAACACCATCACCTCCCCTGGACTGGGCAAAGTCGAACGAACCGGACGACCCGGCGGCCGGTCACGCGCCGATCAGGCTGCCCGCGGCATAGGTGATGGCCATCGCGAGCAGGCCGCCGAGCACGTTGCGGACGACCGCGCGTCCCGGCGGCGCGTTGCCGAGGCGCGCGCTCGTCCAGCCGCAGATGACCAGCCCGACCGCGACCGACAGGACGGTGATCCAGACCCGCACGGACGGCGGCGGCAGGACGATCGCGAGCAGCGGCAGCAGCGCCCCGACCGTGAAGGCGACGAAGCTCGCCACGGCCGCCTGCCACGGATTGGTGAGCTGGTAGGGGTCCACTCCGGCCTCGGTCGCGGCGTGCGCGGCGAGCGCGTCGCGGGCGGTCAGCTCGACCGCGACCTGCCTGGCCACCTCGGGCGAGAGGCCCTTGTCCAGGTACGCCTGGGTGAGCTCGTCGAGCTCGGCCTCCGGATCGTCGGCCAGCTCGCGGCGCTCGGTGGCCAGGAACGCCCGCTCGGTGTCGCGCTGGGTGCTGACCGACACGTACTCCCCCGCCGCCATCGACAGCGACCCGGCGAGCAGGCCGGACAGTCCGGCGAGCAGCAGCGTGGACTCCTGGGCCGTGGCGCCCGCGACGCCGACGACGATCCCGGCCGTCGAGACGATGCCGTCGTTGGCGCCGAGCACTCCGGCGCGCAGCCAGTTCAGCCGGTCGGTGAAGGACTCGTGCTCCACCCGTTCCTCCCTCTTCGCCGCCCTCCGCGCGTACTACGGCGGCGGTCAGGTGGAGCCCGGCCCCGCGCCGGAGGACGCGTGAGCGGGAGGTGCCCCGTGGCCGCGGTCGACGCGGTAGTCCAGGCCGCCGTCGATGTAGTCCACCATCGCGGTGTCGCCTTCGGAGATCTGGTCGCTCAGCAGCATCCGGGACAGCTGGTTGTCCACCTCGCGCTGGACGGTCCGCCGCAGCGGACGCGCCCCGAACTGCGGCTGGTACCCCTTCCGCGCGAGCTCCTCCTTGGCCGGGTCGGTGACGATGAGGCCGATGTCCTGCGCCTTCAGTTTGCGGCGGGTGCCGTCCAGCAGCAGGTCCACGATCCGCAGCAGCGCCTCCCGGTCGAGCCGGTCGAAGACGACGACCTCGTCGATCCGGTTCAGCAGCTCCGGGCGCAGCGTGTGCTGGAGGACGTCCATCAGCCGGTCGCGCAGCTCGTCCTCGCTCCCGGTGTGGTCCAGGATCAGCTGCGCGCCGATGTTGCTCGTCATGATCACCATGGCGTTGGAGAAGTCGACCGTCCGGCCCTGGCCGTCGGTGAGCCGTCCGTCGTCGAGCACCTGGAGCAGGACGTTCATCACGTCCGGGTGCGCCTTCTCGATCTCGTCGAACAGCACCACGCTGTGCGGGCGGCGCCGGACGGCCTCGGTGAGCTGGCCCGCCTCCTC
>NZ_JBFAOF010000467.1:0-5464 GCF_040675125.1 Spirillospora sp. NPDC049652
ACAACGTCCCGTTCGCCCAGACCGGTGACACGGCCGCCGCGTTCGGCCGGGTCCGCGCCGCCGTCGAGGCGCAGGACCGGACGCGTCCGATGGTCCTGTCGGCCGCGCAGGTCGTCTGCTGCGGACGGGACGAGGCGGAGATCAAGCGCCGCGCGGACGCGATCGGCCGCGACGTGGACGAGCTGCGCGAGAACGGCCTGTGCGGGACGCCCGCCGAGGTCCTGGAGAAGATCGGGCAGTTCGGCGAGATCGGCGCGGAGTGCCTCTACCTGCAGGTCCTCGACCTGAACGACCTCAACCACCTGGAGCTCATCGCCTTCGAGGTGCTGAACAAGCTCTGACCCGGCCGCCGGGATGACGGCGGACGCGAGCGCGAGACTCTCGTGGCCTGCGCACAGCGGACGCGGTGCGCAGGCCACGAGAGCAGGGGAGTGCTGGTCAGGCGTTGGCGGGCGCGGTCCGTTCGGCCGCCGCCTCCTCGGTGCGGGCGCGCGCCGGGAGCAGGAAGGCGATCAGGAAGGTCAGCACGAGCATCCCGGCCACGATCCACAGCGTGATCTTCATGGCGCCGCCGAACCCGGTCTTCGCCGAGTGCAGCGCGGACGACCGGACGATCGTGACCACGCGTCCCGCCGACTCCGGACGCGCGGCGGCGGCCGCCCGGACGTCGGAGTCCAGCCGGACGCAGCTGTCCGGATTCTTCGCCTGGTCCTTCGCGGTGGCGCGGTCGCGGCCGCAGGCGCGCAGCCCGGCGGCGATCCGGTCCTGCCCGGACGGCGCGACCCCGGCCGACGCCAGGCTCGCGCGCAGCGCCGGCGCGCCCTTGTCGGCGGCCGTCGCGACGTGCCCGCCGAGCAGCCCGAAGAACACGGTGCCGAGGACGGCCGCGCCCAGCGCCGCACCGAGCTGCTGGATCGCCGACACGGTGCCGCTCGCCGACCCCGTCTCGTGCTCGTCGACCGAGGCGAGCACGATCTCGAAGAACGGCGCCATCAGCAGGCCCATGCCGAAGCCGGTGACGACCAGCGCCGGGGTGAGCTGCCACGGGCTGACGCCGGTCCCGGCGAGCTGGAGGGTGAGCACCAGCCCCGCCACGCCGGCCGCCATGACCAGCGTGCCGAGCTGCAGCGCGGCCCGGCCGTGCTTCTGCAGCGCCATCGCGGCCGGGAACCCGAACACCGTCCCGAGCGACCAGGGGATCTGCGACATGCCCGCCTTGAACGGCGAGTAGCCGAGCCCGATCTGCAGGTAGAGCGAGTAGGCCAGCGAGAACCCGATCATCGCGGCGAAGAACACCAGCCCGACGGCGAGCCCGCCCGAGAAGCCGCGCTTGGTGAACAGGGACGGCTTGACCAGCGGGTCCCGGCCGCCGCGCTGTCGCCGCACCTCGTACCAGCCGAAGACGGCGAACACCACGCCGGACGCGGCCATCATCGCGAACATCCACGCGGGCCAGTCCAGCTCGCGGCCCTGGACGAGCGGGTAGACGATCAGCCCCGCGCCGAGGGCGGCGAGCAGCGCGCCCACCAGGTCGAGCCGGGAGGCGTGCCCGTCCCGGCCGGGCGGCAGGAAGAACAGGCCGAGCAGCACGGCGGCCAGGCCCAGCGGCAGGTTGATCAGGAAGATCATCCGCCAGCCGGTGCCGAACAGGTCGGCGTCGATCAGCCAGCCGGCCAGCACCGGACCGGCGACCGAGGACAGGCCCATGACCGGCCCGAACGCGGCGAACGCCTTGGCCGTCTCGGCGGGCGGGAACATCCGGCGGATCATCCCGAGGCCCTGCGGGATCATCATCGCCCCCGCCAGGCCCTGCAGCAGCCGCGCCCCGACCAGCATGCCGGGGGACACCGCGACGCCGCACAGCAGCGAGCCGAGCGTGAACCCGGCCGCGCCGAGGAGGAACATCCGCCTGCGTCCGTAGAGGTCGCCGAGGCTCCCGCCGGTGAGCAGCCCGACGGCCATCGCCAGCGTGTAGCCGGCGGCGAGCCACTGGATGGTGGCGGCCGATCCGCCGAGGTCGCCGCGGATGGTGGGGGCGGCGATCGTGGTGACCAGCGCGTCCAGCATGTCCATGATCTCGCCGAGCAGGATCACGGCGAGGGCGATCCAGCGCCAGCGGAAGGGGGCGGGCTCGGTGCGCGCCGGCGGCGCCCCGCCGGTGGTGTCGGTCATCATTGCTCCCGAGGGATGGAGAACGGTGTGCGTGAGACCGAACGCCGTCCCCCTGAAGAACGGCGTTCGTGAAGAGTACATTGTTCGCACGAGGCGACGGAGACCCCCGGCCGGGAAGTCCTCTCTCGAAGAGAGACGATATATCTCGTTGGCGGCAAGTCAAGATGTATCGCGAAATCCGGCCGCTGGCGGAACTGAGGGAACCGCCCTCATCGGAACGCGGAAGCGCCGCAGTCGGACCCCGGAAGCGTCGTCGGAACGCGGAAGCGCCGCCGTCCCCTGTGTCGGGAACGGCGGCGCTTCGTTCGGGCGTCCGCCCGCTGCGGACCTCTGACCTGCTAGAAGCCCTCGAAGGCGCGCTCGAAGGGCGCGAGGCGCGGCGCGCCCGGCGCGGTGTCGTACACGGCGAACACCACGCGCTCGAATCGGCGCGCGAACGGCCCGCCGTCCGGACGGAGCGCGTCCGCGAACGCCTCCGCCACCTCGGCCGGGTCGTTGCGGAACACGCCGCAGCCCCACGCGCCGAGGACGATCCGCCGGTGCCCGTGCGAGGCGGCCACCGCCAGGACCTTCAGAGCGCGTCGCCGCAGCACCCCGGGCAGGAGGGCGAGCTTGTCGTCATCCCAGGTCGCGCCGCGGTTGGGCGCGGGTGAGGTGACGAACGCGACGGGGTACGGCTCCTCCAGCAGCGCCCCCGAGTCGTCGCGGAACACCGGGACGGCGGGGGAGTAGATCATGTGGTCGGTGTACAGCGGATCCCGCAGATCGCGGTGGACCTGGTAGTACTCCGGCGCCGCCCGCAGGGTCGCGTACAGGCCGGACGCGCGCGCGAGCCCCTCCTCCTGCGCGTGCGCGCCGTTGAGGAACCCGCCGCCCGGGTTCTTCGCGGAAGCGAAGTTCAGCGCCAGAGGCTCCTCCGCGTCCGCGTCCGCGCCGGCGTCCTCGCCGAGTCGGCGGGCGGCCTGGAGCGTCGTCTCGGACGTCACCTCGACGCGCGTGCGCGCGGCGTCGTCCCCGACGGGCGGCAGCGCGTCGAGCAGCGCGGCCAGCTCGGTCGGCCGGTGCAGCACGGTGCCGTCCACGGACGCGCGCAAAGCGGTGGTCAGATCCACCGCGCGGCCGGACGGAGCGCGGTAACGTCCGCTCTCCAGGATCTCCACGGTCTGCTGGGCCTGGGCCCGCCTCGGTTGTCTGCTCACCGGACGGATGATTTCGGACATACATGGTGTCCTGCCAGCCATTTTCGGCTCGCGCCGACCCGCCGATCAGGCCAAAAGGATCGAATCCGGTCGGGTTTCTGGCATGCTTGCTGCGTCATGGAGCCCCCTCGCCCCCGCCGGGGACGGCGCGATCCGTACCCGCAGCAGAACCCGTACGGCCAGCAGCCCTACGAGCAGTCGCCGTATGGTCCGCGGCACGACGAGTCACAGCCCCGGCAACCGCAGCAGCCCCAGCAGCAACCGCAGCACCAGCAACAACCGCAGCATCCGCAACAGCCCCGGCAGCCGCAGGGCCCGCGGGATCCGCGGCGAGCGCGCCGGCAGCAGCCCCAGCCGCAGGCGCAGCCCCCGCACCAGCCGCCTCCGCAGCAGTACCAGCCGGCGCCGGTGCCCCAGCAGCAACAGCAGTACGGGGACTACCAGCAGCCCCCGATGCCGGACGGCCCTCCCACCGCCGGCGCTCCCCACACCGGCGCTCCCACCGGCGGCCACCCGAGCGGCGGCCACCCGAGCGGCGGATACCCGGGCGTCGGCCCCTCCGGCGTCGGTGACGACTTCTTCGGTGACGAACCGCCGCCCGGCGCGTTCGCGGCCGACGGCTCCTTCGACGCGACCGGACGCGTCGGCAGTCCCGTGCTGGACGAGCGCCTCTCCGCCGACCTGGACCGTGACTTCGCCGGCGCCGACCGCGGCCGGACGTTCACCTTCGTGCTCGGCATCGGCGCGCTCGTGCTGGTCGCCGGGACGGGCATCGCCGCGATGCTCGGCGCGACCATGGTGTCGGTCGGCAAGCCGCCCAAGCCGCAGCTCGAACCGCAGGTCGTCCCGTCGATGGGCGCGCGTCCCGGCGACGTCCCGCCCGATCCGCCGGTCGTGACGCCCGCGCACCCGCTGTTCATCCCCGACCACGGCACCGGCAGGTTCGTCCGCGCCGCGGGCGAGACCCTCCCCACCGGGCACGGCAAGGTCCGCCGGTACGCGGTCGAGGTCGAGGGCGGGACGAAGCAGAGCACCGCGACGTTCACGCGCTACGTCGACAAGATCATCACCGACCCGCGCGGCTGGACGGCGGGCGGCCGGTACGGCTTCCGGCGCGTCGGCACCGGTCAGCAGGCGGACTTCGTGGTCCGGCTGGCGTCCCCGGAGACCACCGACAAGCTGTGCGCCTCGACCGGGATCATGACGGCGGGCCGCGGCAACTGCTCGTCCGACAAGCTCGTCGTGATGAACCTCAGGCGCTGGCTCGAGGTCACCACCTACTACCAGGGGCAGACCGGCTCCTACCGCGCGCAGATGCTGAACTACGAGCTGGGACGCCTGCTGCACCAGAAGCGCATGTCGTGCCCCGGCGCGAACAAGCCCGCGCCCGTGATGATGCAGCAGCTCGGCGGTCTCGGCGGATGCCACCCGAACGCCTGGCCCTACGACCGCCGGGGACACCTCGTCACCGGCCCCGAAACCCCCTGACCCGCCATCCGCTCCTGTCCCGCCCTCCGCCCCTGACCCTCCTCCCGCTCCCGTTCCGCCCTCCGCTCCCGTCCCGCCACGCTCCGCCTTCCCCCGCCACCGCGCCGACCCGGCAGCCGGGGACAAATCGGTGGTCGCCCCCGGACGACTCCGGCATTCTTGGCGCGTGCTGCTGACGATCACGACCACCCGCGCACCCGCGACCGACCTGGGCTTCCTGCTCCACAAGCACCCCGGAAAGGTGCAGAGGTTCGACCAGGCGTCCGGCGCGGCGCACGTGTTCTACCCCGAGGCGGACGAGACTCGCTGCACCGCCGCGCTGCTGCTGGAGGTCGACCCCGTCAAGCTCGTGCGCACGCGCGGCAGGAACAGCCCCGACTTCGCCCTCGGCCAGTACGTGAACGACCGTCCGTACGCGGCGTCGTCCCTGCTGGCGTCCGCGATGGCGGGCGTGTTCCGCACCGCGATGCGCGGCCGCTGCGACGCCCGTCCCGAACTGCCGGACGTCCCGCTCCCGCTGGAGATCTCGCTGCCCGCGCTGCCCTGCCGCGGCGGCCCCGAGCGCGCCGAACGCTACTTCGGGCCGCTCGGCTGGCGGGTCGATG
>NZ_JBFAOF010000468.1:0-5459 GCF_040675125.1 Spirillospora sp. NPDC049652
CCCGTCGGAGGTGACCGTGGTCTCCACGGTCCATCCGGTGGCCGCGCCGCCGCACGGCCCGCAGGTCGCGATCGGCCACCCGATCCCCGGGGAGCGGATGGCCGTCGTCGATCCGCTCGGACGGACGCTGCCGCTGGGCGTCCCGGGAGAGCTCTGGCTGGGCGGCCCCGGCGTCGCGGACGGGTACCGCGGCCGTCCCGGGCTGACCGCGGCGGCCTTCGTCCCCGCCGGGGACGGCACCATGCTCTACCGCTCGGGCGACCGGGTCCGCTGGCACCCGGACGGTTCGGGCGGGCACGTCCTGGTCTTCCTCGGCCGCCGCGACAACCAGATCAAGCTGCGCGGCTACCGGATCGAGCTGGACGAGATCGACGCCGTCCTCCGCGAGCACCCCTCCGTCACGGACGTGGCGACCAACCCCAGCCCCGGGGCGGACGCCAGGCTGCGGGCGCACGTCGTGGCCCCCGCGGGCATTCCCGACGAGACCCTGTTCGCCGACCTCGAAGCCCACGCCCGGGACCGCCTCCCGGCCTACATGGTCCCCCGGACGTGGATCAGGCACGCCGAACTCCCCCGCACCATCAGCGGCAAGCTGGACCGCCGCGCCCTGGACCCGGTCGTCGGTGAAGCCGAGGACGAAGAGGTGCCGGGTTCCGGTGAGGGAACGCCGAGCGAGGGCGAGGGCGCGGCGGCCGGTGGAGATGGGGCGCTGGTCGGGCTGGTCGCCGAGGTCTGGGAGGCCGTGCTGAAGACGCGCGGGCTCAAGCCGGACGACGAGTTCTTCGCGCTCGGCGGCACGTCGCTGGTGGCCACGCGGGCGACCGTGCGGCTGCGCGAGGCGCTGGGATGCGACCTTCCGGTGTGGATGCTGTTCGACCACCCGGTCCTGGCCGACTACGCCGCCGAGGTGGAGAAGATCCTCATGGAGCAGCTCGCGAACGAGGAGGCCGGCGCGTGACCGAGGTCTCTCAGGACCGGGTGCGTGAACTGCTCGGCCGCCGGGTCGCCGCCGCACGTCAGGCGGCGGCCGGCATCCCGCGCGGCGCGGGCGATGGACGGCTCGCCCCGGTGCAGCGCCGGATGTGGCTGGCGGGCGCCGCCGAACCCGACAGCCCGGCGTACAACGTCCCGGTGGTCCTGCGGCTTCGCGGATCCCTGGACGTCCCCGCGCTGGAGACGGCCCTCGCGGATCTCGCGGCGCGGCACGACGTGCTGCACTCGCGGATCGTCGTCGAGGACGGCGAACCGAGGACCGTCCCCGGCGGCGCGCCAACGCTCTCGCACGCGCGGATCGACGCCGCCGAACTGGACGCGCGGGTGACCGCGCTCGTGGAACGGCCGTTTCGGCTCGCCGAGGAGATCCCGTTCCGGCCGACGCTTCTGGAGGTCGGCGATGAGGACCACGTGCTGGTCCTCATCGTCCACCACCTGGCGGTCGACGCCGGTTCGCTGCCGCTGCTGGTGGACGAGCTGGCCGCGCTCTACCGGTTCCGGACGGGCGACGGCCCCCCGCTCGATCCGCCGGCGCTGCAGTACGGCGACGCCGCCGCCTGGCTCAACGCGCGCGCCGCGTCCCCGGCGGCCGAACGGGCCCTGGACTGGTGGACCGAGCGGCTCGCCGACCTCGATCCCGCCCCGGTGCTCGCGCCGGTCCCCCGGACGGGCTGGTCCGGCGCGGAACTCGACCTCGAACTGGAAGCGGCGACGGTCGCGGCGCTGCGGGACCTCGCCCGCGGCGGCTCGGTCTTCATGGTGCTGCTGGCCGCCCTGCAGGTGCTGCTCGCCCGCGTCGGCGACCCGGACGTGGCGGTGGGCGTGCCGGAGGCGGGCCGCAGGCACCCCGATCTCGAAGGGGTGATGGGCTGCTTCATCGAGACCCTCGTCGTCCGGGACACCGTCGACCTCGATGCCACCGGCCGTGAGCTGATCCGGCGTGCCCGGACGGCGGCGCTGGACGCCGTGGGCCACGCCGAGGTCCCCTTCGACCGGGTCGCCGAGCGCGTGGCACCGGGACGTCCCCTGTTCGGGACGCTCCTCAACGTGGTCTCCCCGCCGCCCGCCCCGAAGGGGTTCCCCGGCCTGGCGGCGAAGCTCCTCGACGTCCCGATGACCGCGGTGAAGGCCGCTCTGACCTGGACGTTCATCGAGGACGGCGCGGAGCTGCGCGGCCGTCTCGCCTACCGCGCGGACGTCTACGACGCCGAGACCGCGGAACGCCTGGCGGGCTGGTTCACCGCTCTGCTGACCGGCCTGGCCACCGACCCCGACAGCGCCGTGGGTTCCCTGCCGCTGGAGCCGGGAGCCGATCACGTCCTGAGCACGCCGGCGACCGCCGGGGACCCGCGCGCCGTCCATGAGCGCTTCCTCGACCAGGCCCGGCTGGCCCCCGACGCGTGCGCCGTCGTGGCGTCCGACGGGTCCCTCACCTACGCCGAACTGGCCGACCGCTCCCGGCGCCTTGCCGAGCGCCTGCGCGCGCACGGCGTCGGCCGGGGCGACCACGTGGGCATCCTGATGGAGCGCACCCGGGATCTGCCGGTGGCGTTGCTCGGCGTCCTCATCGCGGGTGCCGCGTACGTGCCCGTGGACGAGACCGCACCGCCCGGCCGGGTCGCCCAGGTGCTCGCGGGCAGCGAGTTCGCCATCGCCTCACCTGCCTTGGCCGATCGCCTGCCGTCCGGGCTGACCGTCCTCTCGGTGGACGACCTGCCGGCGGAGGGAAGCGCGGACGTCGCGCTGCCCGCGGCCGACCCCGCGGACCCCGCATACGTGATCTTCACGTCGGGTTCCACCGGGACGCCCAAGCGGGTCGTCGTCGGCCACGGCAACCTCGCCGCGTACCTGGACGCCGTCGCGGCCCGGATCGGCCGGTCCTCTTCCTACGCGCTGGTCTCCACGATCGCCGCCGACCTCGGCCTGATGAACGTCTTCGGCGCCCTCACGACGGGCGCCGCGCTCCACCTGCTGGATCTGACCGCGTCGACCGACCCGGCGCTGTTCGCCGAGCGCGTCCGGGGCGTGGAGACCTTCAAGTGCGTCCCCAGCCACCTGGAGGGCCTGGCCGCCCACGCGCCGCTCTCCTCGCTCCTGCCGGAACGGCTGCTCGTCCTCGCGGGCGAGGCCGTCCCGTGGTCGCTGATCGACCGTGTCGCGCAGGAGCGCCCCGACCTGGAGGTGCAGGTCCACTACGGGCCGACGGAGACGAC
Organism: Spirillospora sp. NPDC049652; assembly: GCF_040675125.1. Classification (NCBI taxonomy): domain Bacteria; kingdom Bacillati; phylum Actinomycetota; class Actinomycetes; order Streptosporangiales; family Thermomonosporaceae; genus Spirillospora; species Spirillospora sp. NPDC049652. Next base: position 3,207 of record NZ_JBFAOF010000468.1, read on the forward strand.
CGTGTCAGTCCTCGGCTGCGACGCGGAAACGGCCGCGCGGGAGTCGGGGAACGTCCCGCTGGGGACGCCGTTCCCCGGCGTGAGCTGCTTCGTCGCCGACGCCGCGGGCCGTCCGCTGCCCCACGGCGTGCCCGGAGAGCTGTGGATCGGCGGCCCGCAGGTGGCGCGGGGAGGGCTGCACCGGTCGGGGGACCGGGCGAGGGTCCGCTCCGACGGGATGGTGGAGTTCCTCGGGCGGATCGACGACCAGGTGAAGGTGCGCGGCCACCGGGTCGACCCCGGTGAGGTCGCCGCCGCCTGCCGGGCCGTGCCCGGGGTCGCCGAGGCGGTCGTCCTCGGCGTTCCGGAGGGCCTCGCCGCCTGGCTGGTCGCCCCCGGCCTGGACGAGGCGACCGTGCGGCAGGCGCTGAGGCAGGCACTGCCGGACGCCATGGTCCCGTCCTCGTTCACCTTCCTGGAGGCCCTGCCGCTGACGGTCAACGGGAAGATCGACCGGGGCCGCCTGCCCGCGCCCGCCCGGGAGGCCGGGGCTCTGTCCTCGGTCACCGAACTGCTCGTGGCGGAGGTCTGGGGCGAGATGCTCGGCGTCACCGAGGCCGGGCCCCGCGACGACTTCTTCGCCCTCGGTGGTGACTCGTTCTCGGCGGTCCGCGCCGCCGCCCGGTTCGCCGAGCGGCTCGACTCCGCGGTGCCGCCGCGGGTGCTGTTCGACCATCCGGTCCTCGCCGACCTGGCCCGGGAGCTGGACTCCCTGACCGGGGACGCCGAGGAGCCGATCCCGCGGCGCGCCGAGACCGGGCCCTGGCCGCTCACCCCGCTGCAGCGCCGCCTGTGGCTGGCCGGCGAGCTGGACCCCGAGTCGTCCGCCTACAACGTCCCGGTGCTGCTGCGACTGCGCGGCCAACTGGACCTCGCGGCGCTGCGCGCGGCGGTGACCGGGCTGGCGCGTCGCCACGAGATGCTGCGCACCCGCGTCGTCCTCGTGGAGGGCGAGCCGCACGGGATCACCGACGACCCCGCCGACGTCCCGCTTCCGGTGGAACAGGCGGAGGACCTGGACGCCCGGCTGGCGGAGCTGACCGCGCGTCCCTTCGCGCTGGCCGAGGAGCCACCGCTTCGCGCGGCGCTCCTTCAGCTCGGCCCGGACGACCACGTCCTGGCTCTGGTCCTGCATCACATCGCCAGCGACGCCCGCTCCCGCGGCGTCCTCCTTCGGGACCTGGCGGCGCTGTACTCGGGACGCGAGCTGAGCCCGCTCGGCGTCGGCTTCCCCGATGTCGCCGCGTGGCAGCACGGCCGTCCGGTCTCCTCGTGGTGGTCCGAGCGGCTGGCGGATCTGCCGCCCGAACTCGATCTGCCGTGCGACGGCGCACGGGACGGCGGTTCCGACGCGGGCTTCCTTCGGTTGGAGCTCAGTGAGGAACTGGTCGCCGGGGTGCGGGGCTTGGCCGCCGGCTCTGGCGCGACCGTCTTCATGGTGCTGCTGACGGCGTTGCAGGCGACGCTCGCCCGGATCTCGGGGAGCGAGGACGTGGCGGTGGCCGTTCCCGAGGCCGGACGGCGTCACCGCGATGCCGAGAACCTCGTCGGCTGCCTGCTGGACACGCTCGTCGTCCGGACGCGGCTGGACGACGCGTCCACCGGCCGCGCGCTGCTGGCGCGGGTCCGGGGCGAGGTGCTCGAAGCGTTCGCGCACGGCGCCGAGCCCTACGAGCCGCCGCCCCTGCAAGTCCTGCTGAACCTCTACCAGGCCCCGAGCGAGGTGACCGGATTCGCCGGACTCGCCGTCGAGGCGCTGGAGACGCTGCCGACGACCGCCCGGTTCGATCTGAGCTGGACGGTCCAGGACGACGGGTCCGGCCTGCGCGCCGGGCTCACCTACCGGCGCGACCTGTTCCAGGACGGCACGGCCCGCCGGATCGCGGGTTTCTTCACCTCCGTCCTCACCCAGCTCGTCGCCTCGCCGGACGGCCCGCTGGACGACTTCGTCCTGGAGCAGGGAACCGACCCGGTCCTTGCCGGACCACCTGTGTCCAGCTCGGACGAGCCGATCGGCCTGCACGAGCGGATCGAGCGCCAGGCCGCCCTCGCCCCGACGGCCACCGCGGTGGACGCGTTCGACGGCACGTACTCCTACCGCGAGCTCGACGGGCTCGCCGCCGCGCTGGCCGCGCGCCTGCGCGCCGCCGGGGTGGACCGGGGCGACCGGGTCGCGGTGCTCCTGCCGCGCTCCCGCGACCTGCCGGTCGCGCT
>NZ_JBFAOF010000469.1:0-5457 GCF_040675125.1 Spirillospora sp. NPDC049652
GTCGGTCGCGGTCTACGGGCTCGGCGGCGTCGGCCTGTCGGCGGTGCTCGGCGCGGTCGCGGCCGGGGCCTTCCCGATCATCGCGGTGGACCCGGTGCCCGCCAAGCGCGAGCTCGCGCTGCGGCTCGGCGCGCACCACGCCTTCGCCCCGGCCGAGGCGGAGGCCGCGATCCGCGACCTCACCGGCGGCGGCGCGGACGTCGCGGTCGAGGCCGTCGGCGCCGCGCCGGTCATGGCGGACGCCCTGCGCGCCGTGGACCGCGGCGGCCGGGTCGTGTCGGTCGGCCTGCCCGCGCCCGACCGGACGCTGGACGCCGTCCAGGCGCTCGCGTTCGCGGGGGAGGGCAAGTCGCTGCTCGGCTCCTACATGGGCGACGCCGTGCCGCGCCGCGACATCCCGCGCTTCATCGACCTGTGGCGCGCGGGCCGCATGCCGGTGGACCTCCTGCACACCGGCTCGCTGCCGCTGGCCGACCTCAACCACGCCCTGGAGTCCCTGGCCGCCGGCCACGCCGTCCGCCAGCTCGTCCTCCCGTAGCGGACACGCCGACCACGGGCCCGGCGAGGGCCCGTGGTCACCCGCGTATCCGAGGGGCGCGCGGTCCGGACCCCGGCATGTTCTTCGCGGCGGTGGGGTGTCCAGGCCTGAGGAGTTTCCGGAGTCTGGAGATCTGATCGTCAATGCGTTCGGCGTGGAGCCGGGCGTGCTCCTCGACAGTCTCCTGGATCTCGGCGTACACCCGGCGCTCGATCGCGTCGATCGCCGAGGACGGCACGCCGAACGTCCGCATGGCCTCGGCGTAGGCGTCGGCCACCACCGCCCGCGCGACGCGTAACGCCTCGTCCGGCGGACGCTCGGGCAGACCCACCAGCGCGGGTGCGGCGCGCTCGGCGGCCAAGGCATTGACCGGCCCGGTCGCGTGCGGCGTTTCACTCTGTGCGGACAGGTGCGTCCGGTAGGAGCGCATCACCACGTCGGCCATGACCTTCGGCGTCGTGAGGAACCCCTCCGGGCCACCGCCGGTTCCCTCATTCATGGGTCGGCACCAGCCCCGTGAGCCGCCGCTTGATGCTCCTGGACGAGAGGGGGATGTCGTCGTCGCCGCGCATCCCCACCACGACCAGCAGTTCGCGGCGCAGGAACCGGATCGGGCCGCCGGGGTACTCCTGCCGGAACGACACGACGCCCTCGGCCGCCCAGCGATGCAGGGTCACGCTCGTCACGCCGACCAGCAGCGAGGCGAAGCGCGAGGTCATCCAGCCGTGGTCCACGTATGCGGGAATGCCGTAGACCTGCGCGACCCGGCCTTTGACCGTCAGCGGGAAGTCCTCCGGTGGCAGAGCGGGCCCGGGTGCCCGCGTGGCGCGGAGGGACGCCTGCTCCCTCATGTCGAAGCCCCCTGCTGAGCGAGCTGACCGTGAAGTGCTCGGACGATGACGTGCGCCGCCTCGCGCAGGTCGTTCGCGGCGGCGAAGCGGCTGTCGTCTCCGCCGCGTGCGAACCACCACTGGCCGTCCGCATAGCGACAGGCCACGGTGACTCCCGCCACGGGCCCCGACTCGGCCGTCCTCGACCAGCCGGGACCGACTGCCACGACGTGCATGACGACCTCGTGGTCCCGGTAGCCGAAACCCGCCGACAGCCCCGGCGGGAGCCGCCGGGCGAGGTGGGTCAGGTAGGCCATGCGCTCGCGGTTGGGCACCACCAGCGCCACGTTGGACGCGAGGTCCGGCACGGGCGGGGCGACGCGCGGTTCCGCGCTCTTGTTCGAGTGTCGGCCCGACATGTCATCCCGCCAGGGGCGTGAGGGCACGCCGGAGGGCGGCGGCGGGGGCGGGGCACGGAGCGGGTCTGACGAGAGTCATCGGAACCTCCGGAGGACGCGAGTTGCCTGTCTGGCCTCCACGATTCCGAGCCCGTGGTTACAGTCGCCAGAGAAACCTCTCCACAAGTGATCGGACGCCTACACAACGTCATGTGCGGGCATCAGGAGGCCCCTTATGCCGGAGATCGACCCGTCCGAGTCGGCCCGCGCCTACCTCGCGTACCACCTCAAACGGCTGCGTGAGGAGAAGGGCTGGTCGCAGCCCGTACTGGGCGCCAGGATCCACGTCTCGGGGAGCCTGATCAGCGGCATCGAGACCATGCAGCGCCGCCCCATGCTCAAGAACCTCCAGGCCCTCGACAAGGTCTTCGGACTCGACCGGTTCCTCGCCCCCCTCTACCCCCGCATCCTGGAGGAGACCGGCCTCCCCGCCGGATTCCCCGAGTACACGGACGCGGAGTCCGAGGCGCGGATGATTAGGCTCTACGAGAACTTCGTGGTCCACGGACTCTTGCAGACGCCGGAGTACGCGCGGGCGGTCCTGGCCGCCGGTGAGCAGCCGGGCAAGCTGGAGCGGCTGGTCAGCACCCGGATCGAGCGCCAGGAGATCTTGGTGCGGGAGGATCCGCCTGCGATCATTGCGCTTCTCGACGCCTCGACCCTCCATCGCCCGTTCGGCGGACGCGATGTCATGCGGGCGCAGCTCGAACGGCTGCTGGAGCTGGCCGAGCTCCCGCACGTTCACATCCACATCGTCCCCGGGACCGCCGAGCTGTGCCCCGAAGGAGCGTTCGCCCTTCTGTCCTCCCCTGGAGAGCCGGATTCCGGGTACGCCGAGATGGCCGGCGGCTGGGGGCAGCTGATCGACGACCCCGAGGTCGTCGCCAAGCTTGGCGTACTGTTCGAGTTGATCAGGTCCAAGGCGCTGAACGCTGAGGACTCCGTGGCCGCTATCCGCAAAGCGTTGGAGGAACTGTGAAGACCACCGCCGGCACGTTCACCCAGTGGCGCAAGAGCAGCTACAGCGGCGGCAGCTCCGGGCAGTGTGTGGAGGTCGCCCAGGCCTCCGCCATGGTCGGTATCCGAGACAGCAAGGATCCGGACGCTGGGCATCTGGCGGTTGGCCGGACCGCGTTCGCTGGTCTGCTGGCTCGCGTGAAGGCGGGCGACCTGAGCCTGTAGCCACCATGACTGAGAGCGGCCCCGGCGGAGGTTCCCGCCGGGGCCGCTTCGCGGTCGGGTTAGGTGGTCTTCTGTTGGGGGCGGCGGGTGGTGAAGAGGGCGGCGGTTGCGCAGGCGGCTGCCAGGAGGATGACGAAGGCGGCCGTCAGGGCGTGGGTGTAGCCGTGGCCGGAGGCCGCCTGGAGCTCGTTCCGGTGGCTCGCTAGGTAGGTGGTCGCGGCGCTGGACGCCAGGGTGTTGAGCAGGGCCGTTCCCAAGGCGGCTCCCAGTTGCTGTGCCGCGTTGTAGGCGGCGGCTCCGGCGCCGATGTCGTGGCCCTTCATGCCGGCGGTGGCGAGGCTGGCGGTCGGCGGGAGGACGCAGCCGAGCCCCAGGCCGGTGAGGACGAGCGCGGGCGCCAGGTAGAGCGTGAACACGTGCGAGCCGTCCACGGTCAGGCGGGTCAGGACCAGGACTCCCGCGGCCGCGGCGAGCAGGCCCGGGACGACGATCAGCGCGGGCGGGACGCGGCCGTGCAGCCGTCCGGCGACCAGCGTCGATCCGGCCAGCGCGGCGACCGCGTTGACCAGCAGCGTGAGCCCGGCCTTGACGGGTGAGTAGCCCAGGACGGCCTGCGTGTAGTAGCTCATGAACAGGTAGAACCCGAACATCGCCACGAACAGGAGCGTGATCGCCACGAACGCGGCGGCGCGCACGCGGTGCCGGAGGACGTGCGGCGGCAGCAGCGGTTGCGCCGCGCGGGCCTCGACCGCGACGAACGCGGCGAGGAGGGCGACGCCCCCCGCGAGCAGGCCGGTGACCTGGACGGACTTCCAGCCGTGCGTCTCGGCCTGGGCGAAGCCGTAGACCAGCGCGGCGAAGCCCGCGAGGCTGAGCAGGGCTCCGGCGACGTCCAGGCCGCCCCGGCCCGCGCCGAGCGGACGCCCTTTCGGGACGACGGCCACCCCGGCGGCGGCCAGCAGCGCGAGCGGGATGTTCACGTACAGGCACCAGCGCCAGCTCGCGTACTCGGTCAGCAGGCCGCCCGCGATGAGGCCCACCGCCGAACCGGCCGCGCCGACCGCCGCGAACACCCCGAACGCCCGGCCGCGTGCCTTCGCCTCGGTGAACGTGGTGGTCAGCAGGGCGAGCCCGGCCGGGGCCAGCAACGCGGCGAACACCCCCTGGACGGCGCGGGCCGCGAACAGCGTCCCGGGATCGGGGGCGGCGCCGCCGAGGGCCGACGCGGCGGCGAAGCCGAGCAGGCCGGTCAGGAACGCGCGCCGGTGGCCGAGCGCCCCGCTGACCCGTCCGCCGATCAGGAGGAGCCCGCCGAACGCGAGCGCGTACGCGGTGACGGCCCACTGCCGGTCGCCGTCCGACATGGAGAGGGCGCGCTGCGCCGAGGGCAGCGCGATGTTCACGATCGTTCCGTCCAGGACCACCAGGAGCTGCGCGGCGCTGACCACCGCGAGCGTCCACCACACCCGGCGGGAGCCGGCGGCGGGGGTTCCCACCTGCGTCTTCTCGTCTTCGACATGCATGACTTCCATCGTCACGGTGAACCCGCCCCGGAGACTTCGGCCGTCCGGGCGGCCGCTGACCTGCCGGGTGCGGGCGGTGACCCTCAACGCGCGGTGCAGGGCCGTCCGAAAGAAAGCGGCAAATGTGGAGATGCCGGGCATGGGTCCGGTGGCGCAGCATGGGGTGACGGACCCGTCGCGGAGAGGGAGGCGATCGTGCCGGTCATCGGTTCGCTGCGCAGGCTGGTGCTGGCGCCGTCGCTGGAGAAGGTGAGCTTCGCCGGGCGGGGGTTCCCGGTGACGCCGTCGGACGCCACCGAGCGGCTGGAGGCCATCCCGCAGGCGGTGGTCTGCGGGTTCGAGTGGGGGATCGACGCCCGGAGCCAGTGGGAGCTGGAGCGCCGGCTCGCGCTGGTCGACCCCGAGCAGAAGGGGTTCGCCTACGAGGGCGCGACGATGGCCTGCGCCGTCCTCGACGCGATGGGGCCCCGGCGCGGCGACCGCACCCGGGCCCTGCTGCTCGGGCCGGGCCGCCCGCACATCTTCCTCGCCTACATCGGGATCGGGTTCGCGATGGCCCGGCTGCCGCGCGTCCTCTGGCGCAAGGTGACCCCGGACCTGCCGGCGGACGGCGGCTACTACCCCGAGATGTCCTGGCTCGCCGTCGACGGCTACGGCTTCGACCTCGCCTACTTCGGGACGCGCCGCTGGGTCGACCGGCAGGAACGGCCCGCCGCCCACCCCTGGAAGGGCGACCCCGGGTACTTCCCGCGCGCGGTGGACCAGGGGATCGGCCGGGCGCTCTGGTTCATCCGGGGCGGGAACCCGCAGGACGTGGCGGCGGCCGTCCGGGCGTTCGCGTCCGAGCGGCGCCCGACGGTGCTGGCCACGGTCTCCGGGATCGTGGTGATCTCGCTGATGATGCTGCTCAACGAGCACGACGTGAC
>NZ_JBFAOF010000470.1:0-5456 GCF_040675125.1 Spirillospora sp. NPDC049652
GGCGCTGCTGCCGCTGTCGTACGGGCAGCAGCGGCTCTGGTTCCTCAACCGGTTCGAGGGGCCGTCGGCGACCTACAACATGCCGGTCGCGCTACGGATCCGCGGCGCGCTGGACGAGGCCGCGCTGCGCGCCGCGATCGCCGACGTCGTCGCCCGGCACGAGACGCTGCGGACCGTCCTGCCGGACGAGGAAGGCGTCCCGCGCCAGCTCGTCCTGGCTCCCGAGCACGCCACGCCCCAGCTCACGGTCGTGGAGAGCAGCGAGGCCGAACTGCCGATGCGGCTGGGCACGGCCGCCGGGCACGCCTTCGACATCTCCGCCGAACCGCCGCTGCGCGTGACGCTCTTCCGGCTGTCGGCCGACGAGCACGTGGTGCTCCTGCTGATGCACCACGTCGCCGGCGACGGTTGGTCGATGGCTCCGCTGGCGCGGGACGTGCTGACGGCGTATGTGGCGCGGGTCGGCGGGGACGCACCGTCGTGGGCTCCGCTGCCGGTCCAGTACGCCGACTACACGCTCTGGATGCGGGAACTCCTCGGCTCCGAGGACGACGCGTCGTCGCTGGTGGCGTCGCAGATCGCGTTCTGGAAGTCGGCGCTGGACGGGCTTCCGGAGGAGTTGGCTCTGCCGTCCGACCGGCCGCGTCCGGCCGAGGCGTCCTACCGGGGCGGGACCACCCGCTTCACCCTGCCGCCCGCCACCCACGAAGCCCTGCTCGCGCTCGCCCGCGAAACCGGCGCGAGCCCCTTCATGGTCGCGCAGGCCGCGTTCGCGGCGTTGCTGACCCGCCTCGGGGCCGGAACGGACGTCCCGGTGGGCTCGCCGATCGCGGGCCGTACCGACGAGGCCCTGGACGACCTGGTCGGCATGTTCGTCAACATGCTCGTCTTCCGGACCGACACGTCCGGGAACCCGACGTTCCGTGAGCTGGTCGGACGGGTGCGGGAGACCGACCTCGCCGCGTACGCCAACCAGGACGTCCCGTTCGAGCGGCTGGTGGAGGTGCTGAACCCGCCGCGCCACCTCGGCCGCCACCCGCTGTTCCAGGTCGGCCTGACCTTCCAGAACAACCCGGAGGCCCGGCTCGAACTGCCCGGCTTCAGCGCCGAGCCCGAGCCGCTGAACGCCGGGGTCGCCCGCTTCGACCTGCTCATGGTCCTCACCGAGCGGACCGGCCCGGACGGCGGTCCCGCCGGAGTGGACGGCGAGCTGGAGTTCGCCCTCGACCTCTACGACCCGGCGACCGCCGCCGGGCTCGCCGCCCGCTTCGAACGCTTCCTCACCACGCTTCTCGCCGCCCCGGACGCCCGTGTCGGCGAGGTCGAGGTGCTCGACCCGGCCGAGCGCCGCGTCATCCTGGATGACTGGGCGGGCGGCTCGGCTCCGGCCACTCCGGCCACGGCTGCCGAACGTACGACGATTCCGGCGCTGTTCGAGGCGCAGGTGGCGTCTCGTCCGTCGGCGGTGGCGGTGACGTTCGATGGCCGTTCGTGGACGTATGCCGAGGTCAACGCCGCTGCCAACCGGCTCGCCCGGCATCTGGCCGCGCAGGGCGTCGGACCGGAGCAGTTCGTCGCGCTGTCGTTCCCGCGTTCGACGGACCTCGTGATCGCGATCCTGGCCGTGCTCAAGACCGGCGCGGCGTACGTTCCTATCGACCCGGACTATCCGGCGGACCGGATCGCCTACATGGTCGAGGACGCCTCGCCTGTCCTGACCCTCAGCAGCATCGAGGTGGACGGGGACTACTCGTCGGAGAACCTGGACGACGTTCACGTGTCGCCGGACAACCCGGCGTATGTGATCTACACGTCCGGTTCGACAGGCCGCCCGAAGGGTGTGGTCGTTCCGCACCAGAACGTCGTCCGCTTGCTCAGTTCCACCGAGCCCTGGTTCTCGTTCGGGCCGGACGACGTGTGGACGCTGTTCCACTCGTATGCGTTCGACTTCTCGGTGTGGGAGCTGTGGGGTTCGCTGCTGTACGGCGGCCGGTTGGTCGTCGTTCCGTACCTGACGTCGCGGTCGCCGGATGAGTTCCTGAAGCTGCTGGCGGCCGAGAGGGTCACCGTCCTCAACCAGACGCCGTCCGCGTTCTACCAGCTCATGGCCGCTGACCGGGAGAACCCGGGCACCGACCTGGCGCTGCGGTATGTGGTGTTCGGCGGTGAGGCCCTGGAACTGGGCCGACTGGATGACTGGTACAGCCGCCACGACGAGGCCGCTCCGACGCTGGTCAACATGTACGGGATCACCGAGACGACCGTGCACGTCTCCTACGTGGCGCTCGATCGGGCCTATGCGGCGTCCGCGCCGGGCAGCGTCATCGGCACAGGCATTCCTGACCTGCGTGTCTATGTGCTGGACGAGCGGTTGCAGCCTGTTCCGGCGGGTGTGGTCGGTGAGCTCTACGTTGCGGGCGCCGGTCTGGCGCGCGGGTACCTGAACCGGCCCGGCCTGACGGCCGAACGGTTCGTCGCCGACCCGTTCGGCACGGAACCCGGTTCGCGCATGTACCGGACGGGTGACCTCGGCCGCTGGCTGGGCGACGGCCGCCTTGAGTACCTGGGACGTTCCGACCAGCAGGTGCAGTTGCGCGGGTTCCGGATCGAGCTGGGCGAGGTCGAGTCGGCTCTGGTGCGGCATGAGACGGTCGCTGACGCGGCGGTGGTCCTGCGTGACGAGAAGCTGATCGCCTACGCCGTGCCGTCCACCCCGGGCCTCGAACTCGATGCCTCTGAGCTGCGGCGGTTCGTCAACGGGGCGCTTCCGGACCACATGGTCCCGGCGGCCGTCGTCACGCTCGACGCGCTTCCGCTGACCTCCAACGGCAAGCTCGACCGCAAGGCGCTGCCCGCCCCCGACTTCCACGCCAACGCCGCCTCGCGCGCTCCGCGGACCCCGGAAGAGGAGACCCTCGCGGCGCTGTTCACCGAGGTCCTCGGCGGGCTGGAGAAGGTCGGGATCGACGACGGGTTCTTCGACCTCGGCGGCGACTCGATCATCGCCATCCAGCTCGTGTCCCGCGCCCGCCAGCAGGGCCTGGTGATCTCACCCCGGGACGTCTTCCAGCACCAGACCGTGGCCGGGCTCGCGGCCGTCGCCCGGCCGGCGGGCGAGGACGAGCGCGTCGAGGTCGAGGAGCCGGGGACGGGGACCGGGCCCGTCCCGGTGACGCCGATCGTCGGCTGGCTGCGGGAGCGGGTCGGCGGCGACGCCGCCCTGATCTCCGGCTTCCACCAGGCGACCCTGCTGGTCACGCCGCCCGGCCTCGGCGTCGAGCGGCTCACCGCCGCGGTCCAGCGGGTGCTGGACCACCACGACATGCTCCGCCTGACGCTCGACGTGGACGGCGACGACTGGCGGCCGGTCGTCCGGCCCGCCGGGAGCGTCCCGGCGTCCGGCCTGGTGAGCCGCGTGGACGTGGCGGGCCTGGACGCCGACAAGCTCCAGCAGGTCGTCACCGACCAGGCGGCCGCCGCGCGCGACGCCCTCGACCCGACGCGCGGCGAGGTCGCCCGGGTCGTCTGGCTGGACGCCGGCGACGAGCGCGGCCGGCTCCTGGTCGTCCTGCACCACCTGGCCGTGGACGGCGTGTCCTGGCGGATCGTCCTGCCCGACCTCGTCGCGGCCTGGGCCGGGGCCGAGCTCGAACCCGTCCCGACGTCGTTCCGGCGCTGGGCGCAGAAGCTCACCGGCGCCGCGTCCGACAAGGCCGTCACCGGCGACCTGGACGACTGGCTCGACATCGCCGACGGGCCGAGGCAGGACATCGCCGACCGTCCGCTCGACCCCCGCGTGGACATCGCCGCGCGCGCCGCGTCGGTCCGGCTGACGCTGCCCGCCGAGGTGACCGGGCCGCTGCTCAGCGACGTCCCGGCGGTCTACCACGGCCGCGTGAACGACGTCCTGCTGACCGGGCTGGCGCTCGCCGTGACGCACTGGCGCAGGCGGCGCGGCGGCCGCTCGACCGGCGGCGTGCTCGTCGACCTGGAAGGGCACGGCCGCGAGGACGCCGTGCCGGGCGTGGACCTGTCCCGGACGGCGGGCTGGTTCACCGCGATCCACCCCGTCCGGCTCGATCCGGGCACCACCGAATGGGCCGAGATCGAACGCGGCGGCCCGGTCGTCGGGACGGCGCTGAAGAAGGTGAAGGAGCAGCTCCGCGCGGTGCCGGGCACCGGCGGCGGCCTCGGCTACGGCCTGCTGCGCTACTGCGGCGGCCCGGACGCGGCGGAGGAGCTGGCCGAGATCCCGTCCGCGCAGCTCGCCTTCAACTACCTGGGCCGGGTCGCGGCCGGGGGCGGCGGCGACTGGGAGATCGCGCCCGAGGAGCTGCCCGCCGGCGAGGACCCGCGGATGCCCGCGGCGCACGCCTTGGAGGTCAACGCCGTGACCCGGGACCTGCCGTCCGGGCCGGAGCTGACCGCGGTGTGGTCGTTCCCGGACGGCCTGCTCGCCGAGGACGACGTCCGCGACCTCGCCGAGGCGTGGTTCGCGGCGTTGCGCGGCCTGGTCGCGCACGCGGCGTCCGGCGAGGCGGGCGGGTTCACCGCGTCCGACCTGCTGGTGGACCTGGACCAAGGCGAGATCGACCGGCTGCAAGAGGCGTGGAGGAGCAGGCAGTGAACCGGGGGGACCTCGAGGACATCCTGCCGCTGTCACCGCTGCAGCAGGGGTTCTACTTCCACGCCGTCTTCGACGACGCCGCGGACGACGTGTACACCGCGCAGCTCGTCCTCGACCTGGACGGCCCGCTGGACCGGGCCGCGCTGCGCCGGTCGGCGGAGGCGCTGCTGCGCCGGCACGCCAACCTGCGGGCCGCGTTCTGGCACGAGGACCTGTCCAAGCCCGTCCAGGTCGTCCCGCGCTCGGTGGAACTGCCCTGGGAGGAGACCGAGGCGGCGGACGACGCCGAGGCGGACGCGGTCGTGGCGCGCGAGCGGGCGCGGCCGTTCGAGCTGACCGAGCCGCCGCTGCTGCGGTTCGTCCTGGTCGGGCGCGGCCCGGACCGGCACCGGCTGGTCCTGACCAACCACCACATCCTGCTGGACGGCTGGTCCACCCCGGTCCTCGCGACCGAGCTGTTTCTGCTGTACGTGCGGGGCGGCGACGACACCGCCCTGCCGCGCGTCACCCCGTACAAGAACTACCTGGCCTGGCTCGCCGGGCAGGACCGCGACGCCGCCGAGGTCGCCTGGCAGAAGGCGCTGTCCGGCCTGGACGAGCCGTGCCTGGTCGCGCCCGAGGCCGCCGGGCTGCGGCCGGTCCCGCCCGGCCGCGCCGTCACCGAGCTGGAGGAGCGCTTCACCCGCCGGCTCACCCGCGTCGCGCGCCGCCACGACGCCACGCTCAACACCGTGCTCCAGGCCGCGTGGGGCATCGTCCTCGGCCGGATGCTCGGCCGCGACGACGTGGTGTTCGGCGCGACCGTGTCGGGCCGCCCGGCGGAGCTGCC
>NZ_JBFAOF010000471.1:0-5452 GCF_040675125.1 Spirillospora sp. NPDC049652
GGCGGGACGCCAGGCCCGGGACGGGGGCCTTGCCGCGGGACTGCTGGCGGCCCGCGCCGCCGATCAGCGTCTCGGTGTCGGCGTCCTCGCGGGCGAGCGAGTCGAGGATGTCGGCGATCTTCTTGCGCAGCGCCGTCGGCTCGATGCCGTGCTCGGCGTTGTAGGCCTCCTGCTTGGCGCGGCGCCGGTTGGTCTCCTCGATGGCCCGCTCCATGGACGGGGTGACCCGGTCGGCGTACATGTGCACCTGGCCGGACACGTTCCGCGCGGCCCGGCCGATGGTCTGGATCAGGGACGTCTCGGAGCGCAGGAAGCCCTCCTTGTCGGCGTCCAGGATCGCCACCAGCGACACCTCCGGCAGGTCGAGGCCCTCGCGCAGCAGGTTGATGCCGACCAGCACGTCGAACTCGCCCGCGCGCAGCTCGCGCAGCAGCTCGATGCGGCGCAGCGTGTCGACCTCGCTGTGCAGGTACCGCACCTGGACGCCGAGTTCGAGCAGGTAGTCGGTGAGGTCCTCGGCCATCTTCTTGGTGAGGGTGGTGACCAGGACGCGCTCGTCCTTCTCGGTGCGCAGCCGGATCTCGTGCACCAGGTCGTCGATCTGGCCCTTGGTGGGCTTCACGATCACCTCGGGGTCGACCAGCCCGGTCGGCCGGATGACCTGCTCGACCACGTCGCCCTTCGCGCGGCCCAGCTCGTAGGGGCCGGGCGTCGCCGACAGGTAGACGGTCTGGCCGATGCGCTCCAGGAATTCCTCCCACTTCAGCGGCCGGTTGTCCATCGCCGACGGGAGCCGGAACCCGTGCTCGACCAGCATCCGCTTGCGGGACGCGTCGCCCTCGTACATCGCGCCGATCTGCGGGACGGTCTGGTGCGACTCGTCGATGACCAGGAGGAAGTCCTCCGGGAAGAAGTCGATCAGGGTGTTGGGGGCCGAGCCCTGCTCGCGGCCGTCGATGTGCCGGGAGTAGTTCTCGATGCCCGAGCAGGTGCCGACCTGCCGCATCATCTCGATGTCGTAGGTCGTGCGCATCCGCAGCCGCTGCGCCTCCAGCAGCTTGCCGTGCCGCTCCATGTCGGCCAGCGTCGTCTCGAGCTCGGCCTCGATGGCGCCGATCGCCCGCTCCATGCGCTCGGGCCCGGCGACGTAGTGCGAGGCGGGGAAGACGTAGATCTCCTCGTCCTCGGTGAGGACCTCGCCGGTCAGCGGGTGCAGGGTGGCGAGCTTCTCGATCTCGTCGCCGAACATCTCGATCCGGACGGCGAGCTCCTCGTACTGCGGGATGATCTCGACCGTGTCGCCGCGGACCCGGAAGGTGCCGCGGGTGAACGACAGGTCGTTGCGGCTGTACTGCATCTCGACCAGGCGGCGCAGCAGCTCGTCGCGCTCGATCTGCTGGCCGACGCGGAGCCGGACCATCCGGTCGACGTACTCCTGCGGCGTGCCGAGGCCGTAGATGCAGGAGACCGACGCGACCACGACGGTGTCGCGGCGGGTCAGCAGCGAGTTGGTGGCCGAGTGGCGCAGCCGGTCCACCTCGTCGTTGATCGAGGAGTCCTTCTCGATGTAGGTGTCGGTCTGCGGGATGTACGCCTCGGGCTGGTAGTAGTCGTAGTACGAGACGAAGTACTCGACCGCGTTGTGCGGCATCATCTCGCGCAGCTCGTTGGCGAACTGGGCGGCGAGCGTCTTGTTCGGCTGCATGACGAGCACGGGCCGCTGGAGCTTCTCCACCAGCCAGGCGACCGTGGCGGTCTTGCCGGTGCCGGTCGCGCCGAGCAGCACCGTGTCCTTGTCGCCGCGCCGGACGCGCTCCTCGAGCTCGGCGATGGCCTGCGGCTGGTCGCCGGACGGCGTCATGTCGCTGACGACCTCGAACGGCGCCACCTTGCGCTGCAGGTCGGTGACCGGTCGCATCTGGCCTCTCCCTGATCATCTGGTGCCGGGCGCCGAACCGGCCCGGACGATCCACTCTACGCAGGGGGTAGGACAATCTCGGTCGCCGACTTATTTCCGCAGGTCAGGATGCGGGTACCGGCAGCCTGGCCCGGACCGCGAAACCGCCGTCCCCGCAGGGCCCGGCCTCGAAGTGCCCGCCGAGCGCGACGACCCGCTCGCGCAGGCCGACCAGGCCGTTCCCGCCGCTCGGCAGGCCGTGCCCGGCGGCCCCCTCCGGGGCGGGCCGGTTGACCACCGAGACCTCCACGGCGTCCGGCGGGAGCCGCAGGTCGACCCGGGTGGACGCGCCGCCGGCGTGCTTGTGCACGTTGGTCAGGGCCTCCTGGACGATCCGGTACACCGTCCGGGAGATCGCCGACGGGACCGGCCGCTCCTCCCCGTAGACCACCAGGTCCACCAGCAGCCCGGCCGCGCCGGACTGGCCGACCAGGGACCGCACGTCGTCCAGGGTGGGGGCGGCCGTGGCCAGCTCGTCCTCGCCCTGCCGCAGGACGCCGATCACCTGCCGGAGCTCCTCCAGCGCCTGCCGGCCCATGTCGCCGATCACGACGGCGGTCTGGGCGGCCCGGTCGGGGTCGCGGGCGGCGACGGCCCGCAGCGCGCCCGCGTGGACGACCATGACGCTGACCCGGTTGGCGACCACGTCGTGCATCTCGCGGGCGATGCGGGTGCGCTCCTCCGCGCGTGCGCGCTCGGCGAGCAGGTGCTGCTCGCGTTCCAGCCTGGCCGCCCGCTCCTGCAGGGACGCGAGCAGCTGCTTGCGCGCCCCCATGTACATGCCGAGGATCACCGGGAACGAGGTGAACAGCAGCCCGAAGGTGGCGCTCGCCGCGAACGACCCGTGGTCGGGGTTCGGCGACGGGACGACCAGGAAGGCCGCGTAGCTGGACGCGGCGATGGCGATGGCCGTCCAGCGGGACGCGGCATAGGCCCCCAGCGAGTACAGGACGATCAGCCCGGTGATCGGCCCGCCGCCCGCCGCCGTCCCGACGACCAGCGTGAACAGGGCGAGGTGGACGGGGTAGCGGCGGCGCGCGACCAGCCCGAACGCGACGAGGGAGGAGACCGCCGCGACGCCGTAGCCGGGCAGCCAGTAGTCCGGCGAGGTCCCGGCCCACATGATCGCGCCGTCCAGGAGGGACGCGCCGGCGGCCAGCGAGACGTCCAGGACGCGGGACCGGCGCGTCGGCCACGACGCCGTCCACCACCCCCGCAAGTCCATGCGCCGAGCCTATAGCGACGAACCGGGAAGATCCGATGGTCCGGGCGATCTCCCCCGGAGAATCACATACCGCCCAGTATCTCCATCAGGGCGACCGTGGCGTCGTCGGACGGCTTGCTCCGCGGCCACCGGACGCCTTCCGGATCGGTGGCCTCGACCTTGCGCGTGCGCGCGATCAGCGCCTCCGGCCCCTCCTCCCGGACGATCCGCGTCAGTCCCGCCCAGTCGGTGTGGTGGAACATGTCGGCCAGGCGGCTCGCGCCGTCGGTCAGCAGCATGACGCCGCGCAGCTCCGCCAGCGGGACCGTCCCGGTGATCGCCTGCTCGGCGACCGACGGGTCCCCGGCGGCGAAGCCCCGGCCGCCGATGACCGGCTCGACGCCGCGCGGCCCGTCCAGCAGCAGGGTCGAATCGGCCAGCACCAGGTAGTCGAGCACGTCCCCGCGCACCCGTACGGCCATGACGGTCGCGGAGGGCGTGTACGGGTGCGCCAGGTCGCAGGTCGCCCGGTGGGCCGCCGCGACGTCGGCGATCGCGCCCGCGAGCCGGGCCACCAGCGGGCGGTTCCCGGGCCGGTGCGCGCCCTCGGGCGGCCCGACCGGCGCTCCGGCCTGCGGCGCGTCGCCGAGACCGTCCAGGATCCGGGCGAGCAGCCGGGTGCCCAGCGAGCGGGAGTACCAGGCGATGCCGTGCTCGCAGCCCAGGTCGGTGCCGAGCGGGAAACCGCGGCCGTCCAGCACGACGGCGGCCCCCGGCGCGGTCGCCACGAAGTCCTCGTTGCGGCGGTGCGGACTACCTTGATCGGTGGCCCAGACGACCTGCATCGGCGTGCCCTCCAAAGTGCTCAGCCCGCGGCGGCGCGGCGGGTCAGATCCGCCCAGATCTCCGCGACCCGGGCGTCCAGCGAGTCCATCGAACCGGAATTGTCGATCACGTGGTCGGCGACCGCGCGGCGCTCCTCGCGGGTGGCCTGCGCGGCGATCCGGGCGCGCGCGGCGTCCTCGGTCATGCCCCGCAGGGTGGTGAGCCGCTCGACCTGGAGCTCCACCGGCGCGTCCACCACGATCACCACGTCGTACATCGCGGCCAGGCCGTTCTCGGTCAGCAGCGGGACGTCGTAGACCACGATCGCGTCGTCCGGCGCGGCGTCCATGAGCTCCTGCATCCGCTCCCCGACCAGCGGGTGGACGATCCGGTTGAGCGCCGCGAGCCGGTCCGGGTCGGCGAACACGATGCCGCCGACCTTCTCCCGGTCCATGCGGCCGTCCGCGGTCAGCACGCCGGGGCCGAACTCGGCGGCCACGGCGGCCAGGCCGGGCGTGCCGGGCTCCACGACCTCCCGGGCGATCCGGTCCGCGTCGATGACCACGGCGCCGCGCTCGGCGAGCCGCCGCGACACCTCGCTCTTGCCCGCGCCGATTCCGCCGGTGAGTCCCACTTTCAGCACGCGCCAGAGCCTACCGGCCCGTCACGTCCGACCGGCAGCCCCGCGCCGTCCTCGGCAGCCCCCCCCCGGTGAGGACGGGCCCGGTCAGGCGCGGTCGGCGGCGGGCGCGGGTTCCAGGTGCTTGCGCATGTGGACGAACGTCAGGTGCGCCGCGACCCGCTCCCGGTGCGTCTCGCTGTAGCCGAGGCTGCGGTAGAGCCGCAGGTTCGGCTCGCTGAGGTGGCCGGTGAACAGCACGCACGCGGTGGCGCGGCCGGCGACCTCGGCCTCCAGCGCGCCCATCAGCAGCCGCCCGACGCCCGCGCCCTGCTGGTCGGGGACCACCGCGAGCCGCCCGACCAGGCAGGTGTGGTCGCTGAACTGGGCGCGGACGACCCCGACGATCCGGCCGTCCAGCACCGCCTTGAGCACCACCGCGCCGCCGGCCAGCGCCTTGCGCACCTGCTCCAGCGACTCCACCAGGGGCGGGAGGAACGGATCGCCGTACAGCTGCGCCTCGGTGACGTACGCGGCGCGCTGGACGGTGAGGATCTCCCCCGCGTCCTCGGGCGCGGCCCGGCCGACCCGGACCTCCACGGTGCTCATGAGCGAACCCTAGCGGCGCGGGACGGTCCGCTCCCAGCCCCCGGACGGACCCGGCGGCCGGGCGCGGCGGCCACGCGGGTCAGCCGCCGACGCGGACGGTGACCGCCACCGGGAAGTGGCCGGACCCGGCCGGGGCGACCTGGTAGCCGGAGAACGTCAGGTCGTCGGTGCCGAAGATCCAGTCGGTCCGCTCGCCGTCGGAGGTCGTCGGCGAGGCGTCGCCGCCGGTGGCGGCGCT
>NZ_JBFAOF010000472.1:0-5451 GCF_040675125.1 Spirillospora sp. NPDC049652
CAGCGGTGCAGCGCGTAACAGTCCTCGCCCCTGATCACCTGGCCCTCGCCCCAGCCGCGCGCGCAGTGGAACGCGTGGCGCTGGCTCGCGCGGTTGAAGACCTCGAACTGGAACAGCCGGCCATGGGACAGCGGGACGCAGCGGCTCGCGAAGAGATGGTGCGCCTGCAGTTGCACGTTCTCGCAGTAGAAGCGGCCCTTCTCCAGGGCCGGGACGGGCTGCGCGGCCTGGGCCGGACCGGAGAGGACGACCGCCGGGGCGATCGCGGCGGCGGCGATCGCGCTGAGCAGGACGGTGGAACGACGTGCCATGAATATCACTCCTCGTCTTTGGTCGACTACATGACGTTACTTCACGGGCGTGCGGCGGCCCCCTCCCGGGCCTCCGCGGCCGGTGGTCGGCCCGGTCCCGGCGGGCGTTCCGCCCGAGCCGTTACGATCGGGGGCCATTACCACCGGCCAGGAGGGGGATTTCCATGTCCGAGAAGTTCGAGGCGGTGTTCGCCCAGTACGACACCGACGGGGACGGCCAGCTCACCGTGGACGAGGTGACCGCCGCGATCGCGGGCATGTTCCCGGCCGCCGAGGTGGCCGACCTGTCCGGGATCGTCCGGGCGCTCTTCGCCGAGTACGACACCGACGGCAACGGCTTCCTGTCGTCGGACGAGTTCGTGCCGCTCGCCGCGAACCTCCCCGAGCTCGGCTCGGGCGTCTGAGACCCCGGAGGAGTCCGGCGGCGGCGCCGGGGCGGCCGGGAAGCGGAAGGCGCCCGGACCGTCCTCCGTCCGCCTCACCTGCGCCGATGTGCGGACCGCCGCCGCCCCCCGGGTGAGGAACACCGAACGCCCCGCGCGATAGGGCTTCCGGGGCTTCCGGGACCGGCAGAATGTGGCGAGTTGCCCCGCCCGTGGGGGTGGGGCCGATCGTCCGCATGGAGGAGTGCCGGGATGGCGAGCATCACCCAGGTTCTGCGCGACCTGACGCCAGGGGAGCGTCAGGAGCGCATCGTGGACGTCCTCGTGGAGGCGTACCGCGACCTGATGGGACGGAGTCCGGCGGAGTTCCGCCGCAGGTTCCGCCGCATGGCCGCCGACCCCTTCGCGTTCTACCGGGGGAGCGCGCCGCTGTTCTACGCCGACGTCGTCCGCGACGACGACCCGTGGGCCGACGAGCGGACCTCCCGCGTGTGGATCCAGGGCGACCTGCACGCGCAGAACTTCGGCACCTACATGAGCGCCGACGGCGTGTTCGTCTTCGACGTCAACGACTTCGACGAGGCCTACCTCGGGCACTTCACCTGGGACGTCAAGCGGTTCGTGGCGAGCCTCGCGCTGCTGGCCTGGGGGAAGGCGATCTCCGACGCGTCCATCCGGCGGCTCATCGAGACCTACGTCCGCGCGTACGTGGACCAGGTGCGGCACTTCGCCACGCACGAGGGGGACGAGAAGTTCGCGATCACGCTCGACGCCGCCACCGGCTACGTGCGGGACGTCCTGCTCGGCGCGCTCGGCTCCACCCGCGTCGGGCTGCTGAACTCGATGACGATGGTCGAGCAGCACGAGCGCCGGTTCGCCGACGGCCCGGGCGTCCGGCGGCTGGACGACGCCGAACGCGCGAAGGTCGAGAAGGCGTACGCGTCCTACCTGGAGACCATCCCGCACGACCGCCGCTTCGGCAGCCTCACCTACACCGTCAAGGACGTCGTCGGGTCGTCCGGCTTCGGGATCGGCTCGGCGGGCCTGTCGGCCTACATGCTCCTCGTCGAGGGGCAGACGCAGGCGCTGGAGAACGACGTCATCCTGTCGATGAAGCAGGGCAACGTCGCCGCGCCGTCCCGCGTCGTGGACGACCCGGCCATCCGCGGCTACTTCCAGCACCACGGGCACCGGACGGCGGTGTCGCGGCGGGCGCTGCAGGCCGCCACCGACCCCTGGCTCGGCTACACCGAGCTGGACGGCACCGGCTACGTCGTCCAGGAGCTGTCCCCGTACGAGGCCGACCTCGACTGGGCGGCGCTCACCGAGCCGGACGAGATGCTCCCCGTCCTGGAGCACCTGGGCCGCGCCACCGCGAAGATCCACTGCGTGTCCGACCGCGACTCCGACCACACGCTGGTCGGCTTCCAGGTGGAGGACGCGGTGTCCGCGGCGATCGGCGCGGACGAGGAGGCTTTCGTGGAGGCCATGGTCGAGTTCGGCACCGCCTACGCCGAGATCGTCCGCGACGACCACCGCCTGTTCGTGGACGCCTTCCGCTCCCGCCAGGGCCCCCTCGCCGTCCTCTGGGAGTCCTGACCGCCCGCCCGGTCAGCAGGTGGCGGGGGCGGGCAGCCGTCCGGCGAAGAACGCCCCGGGCGGCACGCCCAGCATGCTGCGGAACTCCGCGGACATGTGCGCCTGGTCGTAGTACCCGCTGACCGCCGCCAGCTCCGCCAGCCCACCGGCCCCGGGCCCGGTGGGCTGGCCCGCGTCCTCGGGCGCCGCGGTGCGATTCCGCGCCAAGGCGGCACGAAGACGGGCGATGCGGGCGAACGCCTTGGGCGGCAGCCCGGCGCCCTCGGTGAACAGGCCGCGCAGATGGCGTTCGCTGACCGCCAGCCGGCGCGCGAGGTCGGGAACGCGCGCCGGCCGCGCGGACGTCAGCTCCCGAGCCGCCGCGTGCACGAGCCGAATCTCACCGCCCAGACCGCGCTCGGCGACCCTCGCCCGCAGCGCCCTCTCGATGCGCGCGGCGATCAGGTCCCGGTCGCCGAGGTCGGTGAGCCGCCGCTCCAGGCGCGACGCGTCCGCGCCCCAGAACTCGGCGAGCGGGACGACCCGGTCGACCAGGTCGGAGACCGGCGCGCCGAGCACCGCCCGCGCCACGCCGGGACGCAGCCGCACGCCCACGCAGACCGGCAACTCCTTTCCGGTGAAGTACGCGGCCCGGGTGCGGGGTCCGACGACGAGCAGGTCGGCGCGTCCGCCGGCCGTGCTTCGGAACACCAGGGACGTCCCCGTGTCCGGCAGGTGGACGAGCCCGGACCCGCCCGATGCGCTCGGATCGTGAACCGCCTCGATCAGCCCGTCCGCCATCCCGTCACGCTACCCCGCCGCGACGTGCCGATTTTTCCAAGAGGATCCAGCGCTTCACCCCCGATGCTGACGTGCATGATCCTCGTAACGGGAGCGACCGGAACCGTCGGTCGAGAACTGGCCGGAGTGCTCGCGGCGCGCGGCGAGCAGGTCCGCGCGATCACCCGCGACCTCGCGAAGGCGAAGAGTCTCCCGGACGGCGTGGAGGCCGTCCGCGCGGACTTCACCGACCCCGCGTCCCTTCTGGACGCGGCGAAGGGAGCCGCCGCCGTCTTCATGCTCAGCGCGCCCGGCCCCTGGATTCCCCGGCATGACGAGGCGATCCTCGCGGCGGCACGGGCGGCGGGCGTGGCGAAGGCCGTCAAGCTGTCCGCGATCGGCACCGGCGACGGCGAAGACGACGACTGGCATCTGCCGGGGGAGCGGGCGCTACGGTCCAGCGGGCTCGCCTGGACGGTGTTGCGGCCGTCCAGCTTCGCGTCCAACACGCTGAGCTGGGCCAACGCGATCCGCGCGGGCCTTCCCGTCCCGAACCCGATGGGCGACGGCAGGCAGGGCGTCATCGCCCCGGCGGACATCGCCGAAGTTGCCGCCCGCGTCCTCACCTCGTCCGACCACGACTCCGCGACCTACACGCTGACCGGCCCCGACCTGCTCAGCAACCCCGAGATGGCGGAACGGCTAGGCCGGGTCATCCACCGGAAAATCGAGATGGCCCCGGAGACCCCGGACGCCTACCGCGCCCGTCTCACCGCCGCTGGACTACCTTCCGCCTTCATCGCCAAGGCCGTCCGCGGCGCCCACCTCGTCGCCTCCCACGGCAACGCCATCCTGACCCCCGACGTGGAACGAGTGCTGAACCGCCCACCCACCCCCTTCACCACCTGGGCCACCACCCACCACCCCGCGTTCAGCCTGGGCGGACGTCCCTGATCCTCGGCGCGCGGCCGTGGGAGCGGCCGCTGCCTGCGCAACCGGGGCCGGGGAGGCTGGGAGGGATCTTGGGAGGGCTGAGTAGGCGGGCGTTGTTCGGGTACCGGTACGGCGAACGTAACCGGAGGAACGCGTGGGGGGACGTGGACACGGGCAGTTCCGGATCGGCCGCGGAGGGGCTGTTGCTCAGCCTCAAGAAGGCGGCGTCGGTGATGCTGGAGGCGGACGTCCGCTTCGCGCTCGCGGGCGGGTTCGCCGCCTACGCGCGCGGCGCGGCCGAGTCGACGCACGACGTGGACTTCGTACTGCCCGAGGACGAGGTGGAGAACGCCGTGAAAGCCCTGGTCAAGGCCGGGATGCGGTTCCATGAGGCGCCGGAGAACTGGCTCGCCAAGGTCTACGACGGCGAGCAGCTGATCGACCTGATCTACGCGCCCGTGGACGGCGCGGTGGACGACGCGCTGCTCGGCCGGGCCGACGAGCTGATCGTCGCGGCGGTGCGGATGCCCGTCCTCGCCGCGACCGACCTGGTCGTCATGCGGCTGCTGGCCTTCACCGAGACGGCCTGCGACTTCGCCGCCTACCTGCACGTGTGCCGGTCGCTGCGGGAGCAGGTGGACTGGGCGGAGGTCGCGCGGCGCACCGCGCACTCGCCGTACGCCTACGCGTTCCTGACCCTGCTGGTCCGGCTGGACGTGATCGAGGGGGGATTCCTGTGACCGACGAACCGGACTACCTGGAGGCGCACATCGCCGAGCGGCTCGCCACGCGCGCGCACGAGCTCGGCATCAGCGTGGACGTCCGGGACGAGGCCGTGTACCTGCGCGGCGAGGTCGTGTCGGAGGAGCGGCGGCGCGAGCTGGAGGACGCCGCGCGGGCCGCCGCCGAGGGCCGCGAGATCCGCAACGAGGTGTCCGTGGTCCCGGTGCGGGCCCCGGACGGGGAGGAGACCCTGTCATGATCCGCCTCGCCGCCGTCGGGGACATCCACGTCGGCCCGGAGGTCGCCGGAACCTACGGCCCGCGCCTGGCCGGGCTGTCCGACCACGCCGACGTGCTGCTGGTCGCCGGGGACCTGACCAGGCACGGGACGGCCGAGGAGGGCGAGGTCGCCGCCGCCGAGCTGTCCCAGGCGGACGTGCCGGTGGTCGCGGTGCTCGGCAACCACGACTACCACTCCGACCAGCAGGACGAGATCACCGCGATCCTGCGGGACGCCAGGATCACCGTGCTGGAGGGGACCGGCACGGTGGTCGAGTGCGCGGGGACGCGGCTCGGCGTCGCGGGCGGCAAGGGGTTCGGCGGCGGGTTCCCGGGCGGCTCGGCGTCGGACTTCGGGGAGCCGGAGATGAAGGCGTTCGTCCGGCACACCCGCGAGTTCGCCGACCGGTTCGGCTCGGCGCTGCTCGGGCTCGTCAGCGCCACCCGGACGTCGCAGTCGAGCCC
>NZ_JBFAOF010000473.1:0-5443 GCF_040675125.1 Spirillospora sp. NPDC049652
ACCGCGACGACGACGCTGCCCGGCGCGCCCGGCAGGAGCGGCTCCACCTGGCCGGCGTGGGCGACGTTGTCCAGCAGCACCAGCATCGGGGAACGCTCGGCGGTGAGCGTCCGGAACAGCGCGCCGCGGGCCTCGACGCCGGGGTCGATCCACTCCTCGCGGGCGCCGAGCGCGCGCAGGAATCCGGCGAGCACGTCGCCGACGTCCGTGCCGCCGCCGTGCTCGGACCGCCCGAGGTCGCAGTACAGCTGCCCCCCGGCGAACCGGTCGCGGGTCCGGTGCGCCCAGTGCACCCCGAGGCCGGTCTTGCCGACGCCCCCGATTCCGCTGACGACCACGACCGCCGGGCCGTCGCCCGGCGCCGAGGCGGCCGCCTCCAGCAGCGCCAGCTCCCGCGTCCGGTTGACGAACTCGCCGGGCGCGGACGGGATCTGGCGCGGGACGAGCGACACCGGCTGCGCGATGGCCGGCAGGTTCGCGGTAACCGTGCCCGCCTGCACGATGACACCCGCGATCGCGCCCTGCATCGTGTTGGTGGCCCCGCTGGGCAGCCGCACCATTGAGTCGTCCCCGTCCAGCATCAGCGCGTCCACCCCGTGTGCTCGGCTTCAGTGGGTCGCGGGTGAATCTACGGGAGGGTGGGGGCGGTCACCAGGGCTTGGTGGGCTTTCGTTGGGCGGTTTCGGCGCGGTCGCTTTCGGGGGGCCAGGCTCTTCCGCGGGTTGCTGGAGTGCCGCCTGTCCCGGGCGATCTGGGTGGGTAAAGGAACGATATCGTCCCTCTGCATGGAGTCGTTGGGACCGGAGGATCCGGAGAAGATCGGCCCGTACCGGGTCCTCGCCCGCCTCGGCGCGGGCGGCATGGGGCGGGTGTACCTGGCCGAGACCCCCGCCGGGCGGCGGCTCGCGGTGAAGGTGATCCGGTCGGAGCACGCCGCCGAGCCGCGCTTCCGCGCGCGTTTCGCCCGCGAGGTCGAGGCCGCGCGGAAGGTGAACGACTTCTACACCGCGTCGGTCGTGGACGCCGACCCCGAAGCCGCGGCGCCGTGGATGGCGACCGCGTACGTGCCCGGGCCGTCCCTGCAGGCGCTGGTCGCGGCGCGGGGAGCGCTGCCGCCGGAGCGCGTCCGCGAGCTGGGCGCGGGCCTCGCCGAGGGGCTCGCCGCGATCCACGCGTGCGGGCTCGTCCACCGCGACCTCAAGCCGGGCAACATCATCGTCGCCGACGACGGTCCCCGGATCATCGACTTCGGCATCGCCCGCGCGCTGGACGCGAGCGCGATGACCGCGACCGGGGCCGTGATCGGCACGCTCGCCTACATGTCCCCCGAGCAGATCGAGGCGGACGAGGTGGGCCCGCCCAGCGACGTCTTCTCGCTCGGCGGCGTTCTGCTGTACGCGGCCACCGGGCACGGGCCGTTCGACGCGTCCAGCCCGGGGGCGATCGTCCACCGCGTCGTGAGCAGCGATCCCGACCTGGCGGGCGTCGACCCCTTCCTCGCCGGGGTCGTCGCGCGCTGCCTGACCAAGGACCCGGCCGGACGGCCCACCCCCGCGCAGCTCCTCGCCGAACTCCGCATCGTGCGGAGCCCTGCCCCTCCGGCCGTGCCGGCACCGCCCCCGGCTGTGGATCTTCGGCGGAACGCGGGTTGGGAGGGGCAGCCGGTCACGGTGCCGCAGCGGTCTGGGGCGGTGCGGCGGCGGGCGATTCTCGCGGCGGGAGCGGGGACGCTGGTCGCGGGCGGCGCGGGGATCCTCGGATGGCGTGCGCTCGGCGGGGAGGGCTTGCCTGCTCGGTCGGCGACCAACGTGTTCAAGAAGGCCACGGGGCTCGGGGAGGCCGACCCGACCGGCGGCGCCTGGACGATGCTGGAGGGTATCGACGCCTACGAGCTGCGCAGCGCCGAGTTCTCCCCCGACGGCAAGTACATGGCCGCCGCCGGGTGGACGTCCGGGCCGGGCGCGCACTGCGTGGGGCTCTATGACGGGACGTCCAGGGCGCGGCTGGCGCAGGTGGACGGCGGCGAGAACGGCGCGAACAAGGTGGCGTTCTCACCGGACGGCCGGTACCTGGCCGTGGCCTGCGTGGACGGGAAGGTGCGGATCTACTCCGTCCCGGCCGGGAGGCCGGTCGCCACGCTGAGCGGGCCGAAGAAGCGGGCCATGGGCGTGGCGTGGTCGACCCGCGGCCGGATCGCCGCCGCCACCCAGGAGGGCGGGTTCCTCTGGGAGCCGTCCGGCCGCCTGGTGGCCCGGCTCGCACGCAAGGACAAGTACTCGGGCGAGTTGTACTGCGCCGCGTTCGCCCCGGACGGCCGCATGGTCGCCACCTGCGGCGCGGACCAGTTCGTCCGGCTGTACGACGGGGTCACCGGGGCGCGGATCGCCGATCTCGGCACTCCCTCGGCGACCGGGCTGGCCTTCTCCCCCGACGGCCGGACGCTCGCGGTCGGCGAGTACGGGGGCACGAACGGCAACGTGGTCCGGGTCTGGGACGTCCGGACGCACGTCGAACTGGCCCGGCTGCCCGGCCACAAGAGCATCACGTCCGTCGCGTTCTCGGGGGACGGCAAGCGGCTCGCGAGCGGCGGGGACGACGGCGGATCCTCGCTCCAGGGCACCATCCGGCTCTGGGACGTGGCCACGAAGAGCCAGCTCAGGCTGCTCACCACGCCGTACCACTGCATGAGCGTGGCGCTCAGCGCGGACGGGACGAGGATGCTCAGTTCAGGGGCCGGGAAGCCGGTCCTCTGGACGGGCCTGTAACCCCGGTCACACGTCCGAAAGCGAGGTTTGAGGAAAAACACGGAGGGGAATCCGCGGAACGCGTTGAATGTTCATGCAGAGCAGTGCATACTCTTCCCATGTCCAAGGTGCTCTCCTCCCTGCCCGTCGGTGAACGCGTCGGGATCGCCTTCTCCGGCGGCCTCGACACCTCTGTCGCGGTGGCCTGGATGCGCGAGAACGGCGCGGTGCCCTGCGCGTACACGGCCGAGCTGGGCCAGTACGACGAGCCCGACGTCGCGTCCGTGCCCGGCCGCGCCACGCTCTACGGCGCCGAGGTCGCGCGCCTGGTCGACTGCCGCGACGCGCTCGTGGAGGAGGGCCTGGCCGCGCTGGCCTGCGGCGCCTTCCACATCCGCTCCGGCGGCCGCGCCTACTTCAACACCACCCCGCTCGGCCGGGCCGTGACCGGCACGCTGCTGGTCCGCGCCATGCTCGAGGACCAGGTGCAGATCTGGGGCGACGGCTCCACCTTCAAGGGCAACGACATCGAGCGGTTCTACCGCTACGGCCTGCTCGCCAACCCGGCGCTGCGGATCTACAAGCCGTGGCTGGACGCGGCGTTCGTCGGCGAGCTCGGCGGCCGGCAGGAGATGTCGGAGTGGCTGACCGAGCGCGACCTGCCCTACCGGGCCAGCGCCGAGAAGGCCTACTCCACCGACGCCAACATCTGGGGCGCCACGCACGAGGCCAAGGCCCTGGAGCACCTGGACGCGGGCGTCGAGACGGTCGAGCCGATCATGGGCGTCCGGTTCTGGGACCCGGCGGTCGAGATCCCCGCCGAGGACGTCACGATCGGGTTCGAGCAGGGCCGCCCGGTCACCGTCAACGGCAAGGAGTTCGGCTCCGCCGTGGACCTGGTCCTGGAGGCCAACGCGATCGGCGGCCGGCACGGGCTCGGCATGTCCGACCAGATCGAGAACCGGGTGATCGAGGCCAAGAGCCGCGGCATCTACGAGGCCCCCGGCATGGCGCTGCTGTTCGCCGCCTACGAGCGGCTGGTCAACGCCGTCCACAACGAGGACACGATCGCCACCTACCACGCCGAGGGGCGGCGGCTCGGGCGGCTGATGTACGAGGGCCGCTGGCTCGACCCGCAGGCGCTGATGCTCCGCGAGGCGCTGCAGCGCTGGGTCGGCTCGGCCGTGACCGGCGAGGTCACGCTGCGGCTGCGGCGCGGCGAGGACTACTCGATCCTCGACACCACCGGTCCCGCGCTCAGCTACCACCCGGACAAGCTGTCCATGGAGCGCACCGAGGACTCGGCGTTCGGGCCGGTGGACCGGATCGGCCAGCTCACCATGCGCAACCTGGACATCGCCGACTCCCGCGCCCGGCTGGAGCAGTACGCCGGGCTCGGCGTGGTCGGCGCGTCCCACCCGGCCGCGCCCGGCGCGGCCCTCGGCGCGGGCACCGCGCTCATCGGGCCGATGCCCGAGGGCGGCGCGGAGTCCATCGCCTCGCGCGGCGAGGCCCCCGGCGGGGACGAGCTGCTCGACAGCGCCGCCATGGAGTTCGGCACGGACTGACCCCCGAGACCTGCCCACCCAGGACGACCGGTGCCACGATCCCGCCCCGCGGGACCGTGGCACCGGTCGTCTTCGCCGTGGGCCGGAGGTCGGTGCGCGCGAGGAGGACGGTGCCGGGCGGGAAGGACGGTGCCGGGCGGGGAGGACGGTGCCGGGCGGGGAGGTCGGTGCCGGGCGGGAAGGTGAGTGCGGGGCGGGGAGGTCAGTGCGGGGCGGGGTCGCGGGGCCGGTCGTCGTCCGCGCCGCCGAGCCAGCCCTGCGTGGCGGCGTGCCAGCCGAGCTGCATCCGGGTCTGCACCCCGGCGAGGGACATGAGCGCGCTGATCCGGCGCTGGACAGTCCGGAGCGAGATGCCGAGCTGCTTGGCCACCGCGTCGTCGGTGTAGCCGGCGAGCAGCAGTTCGACGAGCCGCGCGTCGGTCCCGTCCAGCGGCGTCCCTCCGGGCGCGGCCCCGGCAGAGGCTCCGGCCGGGGCAGATCCGGCGTGCGGGGGTGCGGCGGCGGAGTCGGCGCTGGTGCGGATCGGGGTGGCGCGCATCCACTCGGCCTCGAACAGCGCGAGCAGCGCGTCCAGCAGCGCCGACTGGTGCACGACGACCGCGCCCGCGCCGTCCGGGCCGGGGGTGGCGACGATCGGCAGGAACCCGGCGCGCCGGTCCACGATGATCAGCTTGAGCGGGACCTCGCCGGCCAGCCGCACCCGCTCGCCCTCCGGGATGGTCGCGAGGGCCGCCTGGATGCCGCCCTGCTCCTCCAGAGCGGCGCGCTCGGCGACGACCCGGTAGCGGACGCCGCGGGCCAGCGCGGCCTGCTCGGCGGCGGTGTTCTCGGCCGCGCTCACCGCCGTCGCCGGGGCCTTGACGAGCGCCAGCACCTCGCGCTCGGCGCCCATCTGCAGCAGCCGGAACCGCTCGGCGACCTGCCGCTGCCCCTGGACGACGTCGATCAGCCCGGACAGCCCGCGCCGCGCGGAGGCGGCCTGGTAGACCTCCTGCAGCGCGTCGATCTGGAGCTCGGCCCGCCGGATCTCGTTCTGCTGCTCGACCAGCAGCGCGCCGAGCGCGGCGGCGGGCGGCGCGGCGACGAAGCGGGCCAGGTCCCGGCTGTCGTGGGAGGCGAGGCCGCGGCGCT
>NZ_JBFAOF010000474.1:0-5422 GCF_040675125.1 Spirillospora sp. NPDC049652
CCGGCGGCTTCGAGCTGGACGTGGAGTTCTCCGCGACCCGGCTGCGCGAGCTCGCCAAGATGGACGCCGCGATCGTGGCCGGCGCGGTCGTCGTCCTGTACGCGCGGTTCCGGAAGGCGGGCCTGTCGTGACCGAGATCAGGCTGCAAGGCGTGTCCCGCTGGTACGGCAACGTCGTGGCCGTCAACGGCGTGACGATGACCGTCGGCCCCGGCGTGACCGGGCTGCTCGGCCCGAACGGCGCGGGCAAGTCCACGCTGATCCACATGATGGGCGGGTTCCTGTCCCCGTCGTCCGGCACGGTCACCCTGGACGACGAGCCCATCTGGCAGAACCCGGCCGTCTACACCCGGCTCGGCCTGGTGCCCGAGCGCGAGTCGGCCTACGACTTCCTGACCGGCAGGCAGTTCATCCTCGCCATGGCGAAGCTGCACAAGCTGGCCGAACCGGGCCGGGCGGCCGCCCGCGCCATCGCCCAGGTCGAGATGGACCAGGCGGCCGACCGCACCATCGGCACCTACTCCAAGGGCATGAAGCAGCGGATCAAGATGGCGTCCGCGCTGGTCCACGACCCGCCCGTGCTGCTGCTGGACGAGCCGTTCAACGGCATGGACCCGCGCCAGCGGCTCCAGCTGATGGACCTGATCCGCCGGATGGCCGCCGAGGGACGCACGATCCTGTTCTCCTCGCACATCCTGGAGGAGGTCGAGCGGCTCGCCGGGCACATCGAGGTGATCGTCGCGGGACGGCACGCCGCGTCCGGCGACTTCCGCGAGATCCGCAGGCTGATGACCGACCGTCCGCACCGGTTCCGGATCCGCTCCGGCGACGACCGCGCGCTCGCCGCCGCGATCATCGCCGACGGCTCGGCCACCGGCGTCGAGCTGACCCCGGACGGCCTGGCCGTCGAGGCGGCCGACTTCGGCCGGTTCACCTGGCTGCTGCCCCGGCTCGCCAAGGACGCCGGCGTCCGGCTCTGGGAGGTCGTCCCGGCCGACGAGTCCCTGGAATCCGTCTTCTCCTACCTGGTGGCCCGATGAACTCCACGATCGCGATGATCACGTTCCGGTCGATGCTCGGCCGGCGGCGGGCGCTGCTGCTGTTCGTGCTGCCGGGCCTCCTGCTGCTGCTCGCGCTGGTCCTGCGGCTGACCGGCACCAACGACATGGACGTGGACACGAGCGTCCTGCAGCGCTTCGCCCTCGGCGCGGTGCTGCCGCTGCTGGCGCTGATCGCGGGCACCGGCGTGATCGGCCCGGAGATCGACGACGGGCAGATCATGTACATCCTGACCAAGCCGATCCCGCGCTGGGTCGTCGTCCTGACGAAGCTGGCCGTGGCGATCGTCCTGGTCACGCTGTTCGCGGCCGTCCCGACGCTGCTGGCTGGCCTGATCATGGGCGCCCCGGCGGGCCTCACCCCGGCCTTCGCCGTCGGCGTCCTGGTCGGGGGCGTCGCCTACGCCTCGGTGTTCGTGGCCCTCGGCGTCCTGAGCCGCAACGCGGTCACGATCGGCCTGCTCTACGCGCTGGTCTGGGAGAGCCTGTTCGGCAACTTCGCGCCGGGCGCGAAGAAGGCGTCCATCCTCCAGTGGGCCCTGTCGGTCACGCACTCGCTGACCGACGCGTCCACCGTCAAGGCCGCCGTGTCCCTGCCGACCGCGACCGTCCTGCTGGTGGTCGTCACCCTCGCCGCCACGGCCCTGGCCACCGTCCGCCTCCGCTCCCTCACCGTCGCCAGCGCCGAATGACCGGCTAGATGCGGCGGAGGCGGACGCGGTTGATGGAGTGGTCGCGGTCCTTGTGCAGGACGAGGGTGGCGCGGGCGCGGGTCGGCAGGATGTTCTCGACCAGGTTGGGCTCGTTGATCGAGCCCCAGACGCCGACCGCGAAGTCCTCGGCCTGCCGCTCGCTGAGCTTGGCGTACTCGCGGAAGTAGGAGCGGGGGTCGGTGAAGGCCGTCCGGCGCAGGGCGAGGAGGCGGTCGATGTACCAGCGCCGTATGTCCTCGACCTTGGCGTCCACGTAGATCGCGAAGTCGAAGTAGTCCGACACGCCGAGGCTGCCGGCGGGCGGGGCCTGCAGGACGTTCAGGCCCTCGACGATCAGGATGTCCGGACGTTCCACCGTCTGCCGGGCGTCCGGCACGATGTCGTACTCCAGGTGGGAGTAGATGGGGATGTCCATCCGCGACGCGCCCGACTTCACCGACTGGACGAATCTCACCAGCGCCCGCCGGTCGTAGGACTCCGGGAAGCCCTTGCGCTCCATCAGCCCGCGCTCGGCGAGGACGGCGTTCGGGTACAGGAAGTTGTCGGTGGTGACCAGTTCCACACGGGGGTGCTCGGGCCAGCGCGCCAGCAGCGTCCGCAGCAGCCGGGACGTGGTGGACTTGCCGACCGCGACCGAGCCCGCCACGCCGATCACGAACGGGGTGGGCTGGACGGGCTCGCCGAGGAACCCGCTGACGGTGTCCCGGGTCCCGCCGCGGCCCACGAAGAACAGGTTGAGCAGGCGGGACAGCGGCAGGTAGACCTCTTCGACCTCGGTGATGTCGATGGGGTCCCGGACGCCGCGCAGCTCGTCCAGCTCATCCGGGGTGAGGGTGAGCGGGGTGGAGGCTCGCAGCGCCCGCCACTGCGCGCGGTTCAGTTCGACGTAAGGGCTGGGCACAAGCGCCAACGGTACTTGTGCGGCCGGTCCGCCGGTCCGCCAGGGCTGGTCTAGGCCGGGCGGCCGGTGGCCGATCGGGACCGAATAGGCTGGCCGCCATGTGCGGAATCGTGGGTTACGTCGGCGGCAGGCCGGCACTGGACGTGGTGGTCGAGGGTCTGGCGAGGCTGGAGTACCGCGGCTACGACTCGGCCGGGGTGGCCATGCTCTCGGACGGGGCGCTCGCCACCGCCAAGCGCGCGGGGAAGCTGGTCAACCTCCGCGAGGCGCTCGCCGAGGAGCCGCTCCCGGCGGGCACGCTCGGCATGGGCCACACCCGCTGGGCGACGCACGGCGCGCCGAACGACCGCAACGCCCACCCGCACACCGACTGCACGGGCCGGGTGGCGGTCATCCACAACGGCATCATCGAGAACTTCGCGGCGCTGCGGACCGAGCTGGAGGAGGGCGGCCACAAGCTGCGCTCCGACACCGACACCGAGGCCGTCGCGCACCTGCTGGAGGACGAGCTCAAGACCACCGGCGACCTCGCCGAGGCGATGCGCCGGGTGTGCCGCCGCCTGGAGGGCGCCTTCACCCTGGTCGCGATCCACTCCGGCGACGACGACCTGGTGGTCGGCGCCCGCCGCAACTCGCCGCTGGTCGTCGGCGTCGGCGCCGGCGAGAACTTCCTCGCCAGCGACGTCGCCGCGTTCATCGCGCACACCCGGGACGCGATCGAGCTCGGCCAGGACCAGGTCGTCGAGCTGCGCAAGTCGGGCGTGACGGTCACCGACTTCCAGGGCCGTCCGGCCGAGACCAAGGCCTACCACGTCGACTGGGACGTCTCCGCCGCCGAGAAGGGCGGCTACGACTACTTCATGCTGAAGGAGATCGCCGAGCAGCCGCGCGCGGTCGCCGACACCCTGCTCGGCCGGATCGGCGCCGACGGCCGCCTCACCCTGGACGAGATGCGCATCACCGACCAGGAGCTGCGCGAGGTCGACAAGATCATCATCGTGGCCTGCGGCACGTCCTACCACGCGGGCCTGATCGCCAAGTACGCCATCGAGCACTGGGCCGGGCTGCCCTGCGAGGTGGAGCTGGCCAGCGAGTTCCGCTACCGCGACCCGATCCTGTCCCGCACCACGCTGGTGATCGCCATCTCCCAGTCGGGCGAGACGATGGACGCCCTGATGGCCGTCCGGCACGCCCGCGAGCAGCACGCCAAGCTCCTCGGCATCTGCAACGTGAACGGCTCGACGCTGCCCCGCGAGTGCGACGGCGTCCTGTACACCCACGCCGGCCCGGAGATCGCGGTCGCCTCCACCAAGGCGTTCCTCACCCAGCTCGTCGCCGTCTACCTCATCGCGCTCTACATCGCCCAGGTGCGCGGCACCAAGTTCGGCGACGAGGTCTTCGCGATGATCCAGCTCCTGGCCAAGATGCCGGAGAAGGTGGACGAGGTCCTCGGCACGATGGAGCCCGTCCGCGCGCTGGCCCGCTCCCTGGCGGACGAGAAGTCCGTCCTGTTCCTGGGCCGCCACGTCGGCTTCCCGGTCGCCCTGGAGGGCGCCCTGAAGCTCAAGGAGCTGGCCTACATGCACGCCGAGGGCTTCGCCGCCGGCGAGCTCAAGCACGGCCCGATCGCGCTGATCGAGCCGGGCCTGCCGGTCATCGTCGTCGTCCCGCCGCGCTCCCGCGACGTCCTGCACGACAAGATCGTCTCCAACATCCAGGAGATCCGCGCCCGCGGCGCCCGCACCATCGTGATCGCGGAGGAGGGCGACACCTCCGTCGAGCCCTACGCCGACACCCTGATCGGCGTCCCGGCCGTCCCGACCCTCTTCCAGCCCCTGGTCACCACCGTCCCGCTCCAGGTCTTCGCCTGCGAACTGGCCACCGCCAAGGGCCATGACGTCGACCAGCCCCGCAACCTCGCCAAGTCCGTAACGGTCGAATAGCCTTCCCCGCTCCGCCCGCCGCTCCTCCCGGACCGGCGGGCGGAGGCATGCCCAGGGACGTTGACACCCTTGGCGGTCTCGCCGAACGTTTCCAGGAGACGACCGCGAGGAACCATGGCGTACCAACAGAGATCCCGGGGCAGGCTGACTCGCGCCCTGCTGCTGTCGATCGTCGCCGTTCTCCTGATCGCCTTGGTGCTGGCGTCGCCTTTCGGGTTGGACGCGGTGTTCGCGCACACGGGCGCGGATTGGAGGCTGCTCAGCGACATAGGGCAGACCTACGGGGCGATCTCCGCCCTGCTCGCCGCCCTGGCCTTGGCAGGTCTCACGGCCTCGTTGCTGCTTCAGGCCCGCGAGGTCAGGCACCAGCGGGAGCAGTCCGCCCGGATGGCCCACCTGGAGCTTCTGCGGATGGCCATCAGCGACCGGCGGCTACTGGCCTGCCTCGGACGGCCCGAAGGGACGACGGACGACGAACTGGCCCGGATCCTCTACCTCAATCTGTTCGTCAGCTGGTGGCAGATGCGGTGGGAGTTCGGCGACATGAGCGAACCGAACCTGCGGACGCTGGCGCGTACCGACCTGTTCCGGGAGGCGGCGGGGTTCAAGCTGTGGCAGATCAGCCGGGACGACCGGGAGCCGCGGAACCGGAGAGGACGGCGATTCCTCCGGCTTCTTGACGAGGAGTACGCGGCGGCGCAGGCCCGGCGACCGGAGTTCCGGCCCGGACGTACGGCGGAAGCGCGGCGGCGGCGTCGGGGGATCGCGGGAATCGTGGTGGTCACGGCGGTCGGGGTGCTTCTGGCGG
>NZ_JBFAOF010000475.1:0-5412 GCF_040675125.1 Spirillospora sp. NPDC049652
CGGCAACCGCAGCCTCGCGGGCGGCGGGTACGGCGGCCTGCGCGGCGTCCGCTGACCCGGTCGCGCCCCCGCGGTCCTGCGTGATCCGCGGGCGTTGCTGATCCGCGACTGTCCGGGCTGACGAAGGGCCGCGACCGGGCCCCCTCCCCCGCCGCGTCCCGGACGCGCCGCCGCCCCACCGCATCGACGGATGCGGTGGGGCGGTCGGCTTCTCACCCGGCCCGGAAGGCTCAGCCGGCCCGTAAGGCTCAGCCGGCCCGTAAGGCTCAGCCGGACGAGAGGGACTCGACCACCGAGGCCTTCGCGGCCCGGCGGGCCGGCAGGACGGCCGCCACGACGCCCGCGACCCCGGCCAGCGCGATGAACCCGACGATCTGCAGGTACGGGACGGCGAACACCGCGCTCTCGGCCATCGCGCTCGTCGCGGCCCAGCCGAATCCGATCCCGAGGACGACCCCGGTCAGCGCGCCGATCACGGACATGACCAGCGCCTCCACCGACAGCATCCGGCGCAGCTGCCGCCGGGTGAGGCCGAGGGCGCGCAGCAGCGCCGACTCGCGGGTGCGCTCCACCACCGACAGCGACAGCGTGTTGGCGATGCCGAACAGCGCGATCACGATGGCCAGCCCGAGCAGCCCGCCGAACACCATCAGCAGTGTGTTCACGGCCTTGGTGAACTCCTCGCGCAGCTCCGCCAGGGACCCGACGCGGATCGTCGGATAGCCCTTGGTCGCGTCGTCGACGGCGCGGCGCGCGTCGTCCACGTGCACGCCGGGCTTCACCTTGGCCCACACGACCGCCGCGTCCCGGACGGCCGAGACCCGCGCGAAGTCGGTTTCGTTCACCAGCACGCCGTACAGCGGGACATTTCCGCGGAAGATCCCCGCGACGCGGATCGGAGCGCTCCCCAGGTCGCCCCGGACCTGGACGGTCTGCCCGACCCGGTAGCCCTTCGACTTGGCGGTCTCCCTGTCCACGATCAGCGTCCCGGGCTCGGGGGCCGACACCGTGCCCGCGACCGCGGTCACCTTGATCAGCGAGCCGAACGACGAGGCGGTGACGGTCGAGACCTTCGCGTCCCGGCCGCCCGACTTCGGCCGGCCGGCCTCGCGGGACTCGGTGATCCGGCCGAGCTGCGGCAGGGCCTGGAGCCTGGTGACCAGCTCGTGCGGGACGGTCCGGCCCGCGCCGTCCCGGCCGCCGCCGAACTGCGACTCGACCTGGAAGTCCACCGGGAAGTGCTCGTCGAGCTGCGCGTTCGCGGTCGCGGTGCCGCTGGCGGCGACGACCGAGAACAGGCTCATCAGCCCGATCCCGATGGTCAGCGCGATCGTGGTGGTCGCGGTGCGGCGCGGCGTCCGCTGCGCGTTCGCGACGGCGAGCCGCGCGGGGACCCCGCCCGTCCGCGCCGGAAGGGCCCCGACCAGGCGGCCGAGCGGACGCACCAGCGCGGGCATCGCGGCGACGACGCCGATGAAGAACAGCGTCCCGCCGGCGGCGACCATGTACATCGGGTTGTCGCCCTTGTCCGAGCCGAACCCGCCGAGTCCGGCGAGGCCGATCCCGCCGAGGCAGAACAGCGCGGTCAGGACCGTCCGGATCCAGCCGAGCCGGAACCGCCCGCTGCCCGGCTCCAGCTCGGCGCGCAGCGCGGCGACCGGCGCGACGCGGGTGGCGGCGCGGGCGGGCAGCAGCGCGGACGCGACCGTCACGACGACGCCCACGAGCAGCGCGACCAGCACGGTCCGGACGGTCAGCCCCGCCGTGCCGAGCTTCAGGCCGGTGTCGAACGAGCCGATCACGCCGAGCGCGCCCGCGCCCAGCCCGAGCCCGGCCACCAGGCCGAGCAGCGACCCGACCAGGCCGACCACGACCGCCTCGGCCAGCACGCCGCCGAACACCTGGCGGCGGGTCGCGCCGACGCAGCGCAGCAGCGCCATCTCGCGCGTCCGCTGGGCGATGAGGATCGCGAAGGTGTTGTAGATGACCAGCGCCGACACCAGCATCGCGACCATGCCGAACAGCAGCAGGCCGGTCTGGATGACCTGGGTGTCCGCGCCGTTGGCCTTGGACAGCCGCTGCGCGAGGGCCTTCCCGGTCAGCGCGTCGTGGCCGGGGCCGACCGCGCTCGCGACCGCGTCCCGGCCGCCGCCGAGCACGTCGATCTCGGTGAACGTCCGCACCCCGGTCATCGCGGACGCGGTCGCGGTGTCGAAGCCGACCGCGCCGCGCATGCCCGCGTCCCGGTCCATGCCCATGTCGACGAGCCCGACGACGGTGAACCGGTGCGGCCTGCTCCTGTGGTCCAGGATCGTGACCGCGTCGCCGACCTTGAACTTCTCGCGCTTGGCGAGGTGGGTGTCGAGGACGGTCTCGGACGGCCCGTTCGGCGCGCGGCCGCCGTTCAGCTCGTACCGGAGCAGGCGCCCGGACGGCACCGACATCCCGGCGGTCGGCATGTCCCCGACCGCCTTGCCGTCCCGTCCGACCAGCGCGGCGTCGCCCTTGACCAGGCCCTCCGCGGCCGTGACGCCGGGGACGCCCCGCACGCGGGCGAGCAGCGAGGCGGGCAGTTCGTCCGCCGCGCCGTCCTTCGGCAGGACGGCCACGTCGACCTTGCCGGCGGACGTCGCGAACGTCTTGTCCACCCCGGACCGCATCGCGTCGGTCAGCACGAACGTGCCGCTGATGAACCCGACGCCGAGGGTGATCGCGAGGGCGGTGAGCAGCAGCCGCAGCCGGTGCGCGGCGAGCCCGGCCAGTGTCGTCTTCAGCATCGCCTCAGGCCCCCAGGCTCTTGAGCCGGTCGAGGACGGTGTCGGGCGTCGGCTGGAACAGCTCGGTGACGATCCGGCCGTCCCGCAGGAACACCACGCGGTCGGCGTAGGACGCGGCGACCGGGTCGTGGGTGACCATCACGATCGTCCGACCCATCTCGCGGACCGAGGCCCGCAGGAAGCCGAGCACCTCCGCGCCGGACCGCGAGTCGAGGTTGCCGGTCGGCTCGTCGGCGAAGATGACCTCGGGACGGGCGACCAGCGCGCGGGCGCAGGCGACCCGCTGCTGCTGGCCGCCCGACAGCTCGCTCGGCCGGTGCCCGAGCCGCTCGCGCAGCCCGACCACGTCCACGACCTGGTCGAACCAGGCCCGGTCCAGCTTGCGTCCGGCCAGCTCCAGCGGCAGCAGGATGTTCTGCTCGGCGGTGAGCGTCGGCAGCAGGTTGAACGCCTGGAAGATGAACCCGATGCGGTCGCGGCGCAGCAGCGTGAGCTGCTTGTCGTTCATCGCGGTCAGCTCGGCGTCGCCCAGCGTGACCCGGCCGCCGGACACCGTGTCGAGCCCGGCCAGGCAGTGCATCAGGGTGGACTTGCCGGAGCCGGACGGCCCCATGATCGCGGTGAACGCGCCGCGCGCGAACCCGACGCTGACGCCGCGCAGCGCGTGCACGGCCGCGTCCCCGGAGCCGTAGACCTTGCTCACCTCCGCGGCGACGACCGCCGCCGGCTCGGCGGCCCGGCCATGCGGCGTGGGCGGGTTGGTGAACGTGCTGGTCACTGCGGCTCCTCAGGTGGTCTCCGATGTCGGGATCCACGCTAGGAAGCGGGGCCTGCCCTGCCATCGCCCGTGCGTCCACCGTTCGGATCAGCACTTCGGCCAGTGGGAACCGTCTCCTACGACCAAAGTCGTACATGGACGTCAGACCGGCCGCTTACCCCATATGCCGTGACATGCGGGAGCGCCGGAACCCTCCCGGGTTCCGGCGCTCGCGCGGTCATCGACGGGGTTCCGTCCGGGGACTCACGGGGTCGTCACCGGACGGAGCGGTCAGCCGACGGCGTTGCCGACGGCGGCGTCGCCCTTGCAGCCGGCGCCCGCGAGACCGAGCAGGGCCACCGCGTTGCCGCAGGCGACGATCGGGATCGAGATCGGCGCGATGATCTGGTTGCCGGAGAGCACACCGCCGGAACCGTCGGTGTGGACGTCGGCGTTCGCGGGGGCGGCCAGGGCCGTCGCCGAGACGGCGGCGGCGAGAGCGCCGGTGAGGGCGAGCCTCTTGAGCATGTGGTACCTCCCGTACGTGGGGCCGCCCCTACGCGGGGCACGCCGGGGCGACCTGTCCAACACGACGTGCGCCGCCGCACCATCCGGCGACATTCACGTACGGTAGTTATTCAGCTACCAATGCGTAAGGGAACCACAAACTCGTGACTGAGAACGAAAAGTCACCATTGGGTAATCGCTCCGTGACGGTCAGTTGTCGCTTTGGCCGCTCTTGACCAGACCTGTCTCATACGCGAACACGACCGCCTGCACCCGGTCACGCAGGCCCAGCTTCATCAGGATCCGGCCCATGTGGGTCTTCACCGTCGCCTCGGACACGTAGAGGCGCTCGGCGATCTCGGCGTTGGACATCCCGCGCGCCACCAGGTGCAGCACCTCGGTCTCGCGCTCGGTGAGCGTGGCCAGCGCCTCGTCCGCCCGGTCCCGGCCACCGTCCGGGAGGTGCAGCGCGAACCGGTCCAGCAGCCGCTTGGTGGTGCTCGGCGCGACCACCGCGTCCCCGGAGCGCACCGCCCGGATCGCCTCGACCAGCTGCGCCGGGCCCGCGTCCTTGAGCAGGAAGCCGCTGGCCCCGGCCTTGATCGCGGCGAAGGCGTACTCGTCCAGGTCGAAGGTGGTCAGGATGATCACCTTCGGGCCGCCGGCCGCGACGATCCGCCGGGTCGCCTCGATGCCGTCCATGCGCGGCATCCGCACGTCCATCAGGACGACCTCGACCGGGCTGTCCGCCGGACGCGCGCGCACCGCCTCCACGGCCGTCGCGCCGTCCCCCGCCTCCCCGACGACCTCGATGTCGGGCTGGGCGTCCAGCACCATCGTGAAGCCCGCCCGCACCAGCTCCTGGTCGTCCACCAGAAGCACCCGGATCGGCTCGTCCTCCCGGATCGGCTCGTCCACCCGTGTCTCCTCACTCGCGTCTGCCGTCACGCCCTGGCCTCCTCGCGGACGGGGATGCGGGCGGTGACCGCGAACCCGCCGCCCGGGCGGGGCCCGGCCCTCACCTCGCCCCCGTAGACGGCGGCGCGCTCGCGCATGCCGACCAGGCCGTGGCCGTGGCCGTCGTCCGGGGCGGCGGCGCCGCGCCCGTCGTCCACGACCGCGACCGTCACCTCGTCGTCACCGTAATGCAGGGTGACCTTCGCCGAGGTGCGCGGACCCCCGTGTTTCAGGGCGTTCGTGAGAGCCTCCTGGACGATCCGGTAGATCGCCAGCGCGCGCCCCTCCGACACCGCCGACGGCGACCCGGTGCGTTCCAGGACCACCGGCAGCCCCGCCGTCCGGACCTGCTCGGCCAGCTCGTCCAGCTGGTCCAGGCCGGGTTGCGGCGCGTACGCGCCCGCCGCGGCCTCC
>NZ_JBFAOF010000476.1:0-5408 GCF_040675125.1 Spirillospora sp. NPDC049652
TCCCTATCGCCGGCGACCGCCGGCGTCCACCGGGTCGCCGGACGACTCGACCGGGCAGCGCGTCTCCATCGCGGACAGCGCGGCGGCGTCCTCCTTGTGGGCCGCCGGGACGACGTACCGGTCGGAGTACTTGGCGACGGCGAGCAGCCGGTGCATGTCCTGCGCCTCACCGGGCGTGAGGCCGACGGCCTTCAGCACGGCCTCGTCGCCCGCCTCGCCGAGCGTCCGCTCACGCATGTACGAGCGCAGCGCGCTGAGCTTCATCAGCACCCCGGCGACGACCTCGGCGTCCCCGGCGGTGAACAGCTCGGCGAGGTACTCCAGCGGGATGCGCAGCCGGGTGACGGCGGCGAAGACGTGGTCGGGGTCGTCCTGGTCGCCGCCCGCCGCGTCCACGGCGTCGAGGACGGGCGAGAGCGGCGGGACGTACCAGACCATCGGCAGCGTCCGGTACTCCGGGTGCAGCGGCAGCGCCACCTTGTAGCGCATGACCAGGTCGTACACCGGGGAGCGGCGGGCCGCCTCCAGCCAGTCCCCCGGAATCCCGGCCTTCCGCGCCGCGGCGATGACCTCGGGGTCGCGCGGGTCGAGGAAGACGCCG
Organism: Spirillospora sp. NPDC049652; assembly: GCF_040675125.1. Taxonomy (NCBI): domain Bacteria; kingdom Bacillati; phylum Actinomycetota; class Actinomycetes; order Streptosporangiales; family Thermomonosporaceae; genus Spirillospora; species Spirillospora sp. NPDC049652. Next base: position 602 of record NZ_JBFAOF010000476.1, read on the forward strand.
CGCTGCGCGTCCAGCAGGTCCTTCGGGTCCGGGGTGGCGGCGGCCTCGCCGACGCGGTCGGCGTCGTACAGCAGCAGGCCGAGGTAGCGCAGCCGCCCGACGCACGTCTCGGAGCACACGGTGGGCTGCCCGGCCTCGATGCGCGGGAAGCAGAAGGTGCACTTCTCGGCCTTGCCGGTGACGTGGTTGACGTACACCTTCTTGTACGGGCAGGCCGTCACGCACATCCGCCAGCCCCGGCACCGGTCCTGGTCGACCAGGACGATGCCGTCCTCGACCCGCTTGTACATCGCGCCGGACGGGCAGGCCGAGACGCAGGCCGGGTTGAGGCAGTGCTCGCAGAGGCGCGGCAGGTGGAACAGGAAGGACTGCTCGTACTCGAACTTCACCTTCTCCGCCCACGCCCCGGTCAGGTTGGGGTCCCCGGCGGCGTGCTCGGGGGCGCCGCCGAGGCCGTCCTCCCAGTTGGCGCCCCAGGTGATGTCGGTGGGCCTGCCGGTGAGGACCGAGCGGGGCCGCGCGACGGGCATGTCGTCGCCCGCCGGGGCGCTGACCAGGTTGTCGTAGTCGTAGGTGACCGGCTCGTAGTAGTCCTCCAGGGCCGGCAGGTCGGGGTTGGAGAACAGCGACAGCAGCCGCTTGACCCGGCCGCCGGACCGCAGCACCAGCCGGCCGCGCCCGTCGAGCGCCCAGCCGCCCTTCCAGTGCTCCTGGTCCTCGTACCGGCGCGGGTAGCCGACGCCGGGCTTGGTCTCGACGTTGTTGAACCAGGCGTACTCGACCCCGGGCCGGTTGGTCCACGTCTGCTTGCAGGTGACCGAGCAGGTGTGGCACCCGATGCACTTGTCGAGGTTCATCACCATCGCGATCTGTGCCATGACGCGCATGTCAGTACTCCACTTGCTGGTCGCGGCGGCGGATGACGGTGACCTCGTCGCGCTGGTTGCCGGTCGGGCCGTAGTAGTTGAAGGCGTAGGTGAACTGGGCGTAGCCGCCGGCCAGGTGCGTCGGCTTGAGCAGCAGCCGGGTGAGGGAGTTGTGCATGCCGCCGCGCCTGCCGCTGACCTCCGTCTTGGGCACGTTCACGTTGCGGTCCTGCGCGTGGTACATGTACACGGTGCCCTCGGGCATGCGGTGCGTGACCACGGCGCGGGCGACGACGACGCCGTTGCGGTTGTACGCCTCGATCCACTCGTTGTCCCTCACGCCGATCCACTCGGCGTCGGCGGTGGACATCCAGATCGCCGGACCGCCCCGGGACAGGTCGAGCATGAACTTGTTGTCCTGGTAGTTCGAGTGGATCGACCACTTGGAGTGCGGGGTGAGGTAGCGGACCGTGACCTCGGCCCGGCCGTCCTCGCGCAGGTGCTCGTCGCCGTAGTGCCGGGGGGTGTTCAGCGGGGGCCGGTACACCGGGAGCTGCTCGCCGAGCTCGGCCATCCAGTCGTGCTGGACGAAGAAGTGCTGGCGTCCGGTGAGGGTGTGCCAGGGCTTGCGGTGCTCGGTGTTGATCACGAACGGCGAGTAGCGGCGTCCGCCGGTCTCCGAGCCGGACCACTCGTAGGAGGTCATCACCGAGCGCGGCTGGGTGCGGGTGTCGGCGAAGGTGATCCGGTCGGCCTCGCGCTCGGCGGACAGCTCGACCAGGCCCTCGCTGCCTGTCTGCCGCTCCAGTTCGCGGAAGCCCTCGGTGGCGAGGCGCCCGTTGGTGGTCCCGGACAGCGCGAGGATCGCCTCGCACATGTCGGACGCGGTGGCCAGCGAGGGCCGTCCGGCGGCGACGCCCTCCCGGACCGTCCCGCAGCGGTGCCGCAGGGCGTCCAGCTCCTGGCCGGGGTGGACGGTGACGCCCTTGGTGGTGGTGCCGAGGGTGTCGAGCAGCGGGCCGATGGCGCGCATCTTCTGCGCGGTCGCGGCGTAGTCCCGCTCGACGACGACCAGCTTCGGCATGGTCCGCCCCGGGACCGGCTCGCACTCGCCCTTCTTCCAGTCCCGCACCACGCCGCCCGGCTGGGCGAGCTCGTCCGGGGTGTCGTGCGTCAGCGGCACGGCGAGGACGTCGGTGCGGACGCCCAGGTGCTCGGCGGCCAGCTCGCTGAACCGGTCGGCGAGGCCGAGGAAGGTGTCGTAGTCGGTGCGGGCCTGCCAGGGCGGGGCGATGGCCGGGGTGAAGGCGTGCACGAAGGGGTGCATGTCCGTGCTGGACAGGTCGTCCTTCTCGTACCAGGTCGCGGCCGGGAGGACGACGTCGGACAGCAGGCCGGTCGAGGTCATCCGGAAGTCCATGGTGACCAGCAGGTCGAGCTTGCCCTCGGGGGCCTCGTCCCGCCACACCACCTCCTTCGGGCGGGCCTCGGGCGGGGTCTCGGCGGAGCGGACGGCCGCGTCGGTGCCGAGCAGGTGGCGCAGGAAGTACTCGTTGCCCTTGCCGGACGAGCCGAGCAGGTTGGCCCGCCACACGGTGAGGACGCGCGGGAAGTTGGCCGGGTCGTCGGGGTCCTCGACGGCGAACCGGAGCCGGCCGGCCTTGAGCTCCTCGACGATGTGCTCGGCGACCGGGCGGCCAGCGGCGGCGGCCTCGTCCGCCAGGTCCAGCGGGTTGCGGTCGAAGCCGGCGTGGCCGGGCGTCCAGCCCAGCCGGACGGCCTGCGCGAGGCAGTCGGCGAACCCCTGGCCGGTGAAGCGGCCCTCGCCGAGCGGCGACGCGAGCTCGTCGGGACCGAACGCCTCGTAGCGCCACTGGTCGGAGTTCAGGTACCAGTAGGACGTGCCCGCCATGTGCCGGGTGGGGCGCTGCCAGTCGAAGGCGAACGCCAGGTGCTGGAAGCCGGTGACCGGGCGGACCTTCTCCTGCCCGACGTAGTGCGCCCAGCCGCCGCCGTTGACGCCCTGGCAGCCGGTCATCGTGGTGAGCGCCAGGAACGCCCGGTAGATCGTGTCGGAGTGGAACCAGTGGTTGGTGCCCGCGCCCATCGCGATCATCGAGCGGCCGCGGGTGCGCTCGGCGTTGCGGGCGAACTCGCGGGCGATCCGGGCCGCCTGCGCGGCCGGGACGGAGGTGACCGTCTCCTGCCAGGCGGGGGTGTACGGCTCCGACGCGTCCTCGTAGGAGGACGGCCAGCTCCCCGGCAGGCCCGGCCGGGACACCCCGTACTGGGCCAGCATCAGGTCGAACACCGTGGTGACCAGGCGGCCGCCGATCCGGCGCACGGGCACCCCGCGCACCATGACCGAGCCGCCCTCGGTGGCGCCCTCGTCGAAGCGGGGCAGGGCGACGGCGACCGTGTCCTCCGCGCGTTCGATCAGGCTCAGCTCCGGGATGGTGTCGCCCAGGTCCAGGTTCCAGCGGCCCGCGCCGGTCTCGCCCCAGCGGAAGCCGAGCGAGCCGTTCGGCACGACCGGCTCGCCGGTGGCCGCGTCCAGCAGGACGGTCTTGGAGCCGGCGTTCTCGGTGTCCTCGCCGAGGTCGGCGGCGGTCAGGAAGCCGTCCGGGACCAGGCCCCGCTCGTGCTCGCGCAGGGTGACCAGGAACGGCGCGTCGGTGAACGTCCGCAGGTAGTCCTGGAAGTAGGGCACCTGGCGGTCGACCAGGAACTCGCGCAGGATCACGTGGCCCATGGCCATCGCGAGCGCGCCGTCGGTGCCCGGGTGCGGGGCCAGCCACTCGTCGGCGTGCTTGACGTTGTCGGCGTAGTCGGGGCTGACCGCGACGACCTTGGTGCCGTTGTAGCGGGTCTCGGTGACGAAGTGCGCGTCGGGCGTGCGGGTCACCGGGATGTTGGAGCCCCACATCACCAGGTAGCCGGCGTTCCACCAGTCCGCCGCCTCGGGCACGTCGGTCTGGTCGCCGAAGACCTGCGGGGACGCGACCGGCAGGTCGGCGTACCAGTCGTAGAACGACAGCAGCGTGCCGCCGATCAGCGACATGAAGCGGGCGCCGGCGGCGAACGACGCCATCGACATCGCCGGGATGGGCGAGAAGCCCGCGACGCGGTCCGGGCCGTACCGCTTGACCGTGTCCACGTGCGCGGCGGCGATCAGCTCGTTGACCTCGTCCCAGTCCGCGCGCACCAGGCCGCCCTTGCCGCGGGCCCGCTTGTAGGCGCGCGCCTTGGCCGGATCGCCGGTGATCTCCGCCCACGCGGCGACCGGGTCGCCGAGGCGGCCGCGCGCCTCGCGCCACAGCTTCAGCAGCTCGCCGCGCACGTACGGGTAGCGGACCCGGCTCGGCGAGTAGGTGTACCAGGAGAACGACGCGCCGCGCGGGCAGCCCCGGGGTTCGTACTCGGGGCAGTCGGCGCCGATGGACGGGTAGTCGGTGGCCTGGTGCTCCCAGGTGATGATGCCGTCCTTGACGTACACCATCCACGAGCAGGACCCGGTGCAGTTGACGCCGTGGGTGGAGCGGACGACCTTGTCGTGCGCCCACCGGTCCCGGTAGAAGCTCTCCCACTTCGGGTCGCCGTCCCCGAACACGGCGCGCCCGTCGGCCGACACCTCACGGCGGGTCAGCAGCCTGCGGGCGCCCAGCGGCCAGCCCGCTCCGGGCTGCGACACCGGGTGCCGTGCGTTCTGATCGTTCTCCATGGCTGAAACGCTAGAAGCCGGAGAGCCCCGGACGCTGAGGCCGGACGCCCCTGCCGCGCCACCTTCCGGCCCTATCTGAGCGGCCTCGATAGGGACCATCGGCCCTGGCGCGGTGGCCCGGTCGGTGACCACGCGAGACCGGCCGCTCTTGGTCGTCCCTTCGATGCGCTTCCCCGCGACGAATGAGGCCGAGCCTTTGATGTGAATCTGGCTGCCGGTG